>DKNE01000022.1 GCA_002470645.1 Patescibacteria group bacterium UBA7396 | reverse complement strand
ATTTCAAATATATATTATATAATAATTTTTATTTTTCTTTAATTCATTTATTAAAGAAATAGATTTTGAAATTGGTCCCCATCAAAACCATTGTGCGGAAATAATAACTTTTTTCATTATATTTTAGAAGCATTAAAAGATATCCATATTTGCTCTTTTTTATTTTTTTCAGGAGCAGGTATATTTTTATAATAATTTATTTTAATATTTCAAAATAAATCATTAAAAGTTTCATAAAAATCATTTTCTGATAATCTAAAAGGTCCATCTCAAGATATTGAAGGTGACATTTTGTCTGAAAATCATCTAATATACAATTCTCAATTAGATTTAAGTAATTTTGAAACATTACTCATGTATATTAATCTATTTTCTGGTAATATGTGGTGAAAACAAGCCCTATCAATTACAAGATCATAAATTCCTAAATCAAATTGATTTTCAATATTTTTTGTTATATCAAATTCCTTAAAATCAATATTAACTCAATATATATTTGAATTCATAAAGGCTAATTTTAAAATATCTTTAGATAAATCTATTGATGTTAGTTTATGGCCAATTTTTGATAAAAAAATAGATTCTGTTCATATTCAACATCAAATCTCAAATATTTTCAAGGGATTATTGAATTTTCAATTTATAACATTATTTAATAAATCTATATCAACTGCTCATGTAATCCATGGCATATTTTCAAAAGATATATTTTTAGAGTATATGTCACTAAAATAATTACTAGTTTCAATTTGTGACAAATGTATGTTTTTCATATTTTAAAATTATTATTAAATTAAATATTTTTTTAATACTTCAGGAAATTCTATTTCTTTTCAATTAAGTTGATATTGTTCTAAAATACATCCTATTATTCTAGGAATAGCTAAAGCACTTCAATGTAATGTGTGATAATATTTTCAATTTATTTTCACATTCATTCTTCTTGATGCAAAATCTCAATGTATAGAACAACTGCTTACTTCTACCCATTTATTTGAAACAGGATAATAAACTTCAAAATCATGAGTAATTTTCGATGCAATTCACATATCATTATCAGCTAACAATACAATTCTATAAGATAATCATAATTCTAGTAATTGTTCCTCTACTACATCCATCATTTTTTTATATTCATTTATAACTTCATTTCAGTCGCATACAGTAAATAGTTCTACTTTTTCAAACTCATAAAAACTTCCTCATAAATCAGGTAATCTATCTTCCATTCTAAAACATCTAGAAGTAGATGAAAATCTATAAGATTTCTTATTTATACCTCTTTCTATTAATGATAAATATTGTATTAAATTTGTTAATTGAATTTCTGAAGTTGGACTTAAAACTAAATCAGTTCACTCTATTTTGAAAGCTCAATCTAAATATTTAGGGAAAGCTCAAGTATTGAACATTGCTTTAGAATTTATAATTGTAGGAACTACTACTAACTTATATCATAATTTTTTAGTTTTAGATAATAAATAAAAAAGTAATGCTCTATAAATATCACTTATTATTCAAAAAAAGTATGGTAACGATTCATTTCATAATTTTTTATTAACAACTGAAAAATATAATCAAAATTTTTCCAAAAATTCAATATATGTTAATAATCAAGATATATCTTTTCATACTAATTTTTCTTTTATAGTAATGTTGTGAAAACTATCACTATTTCCAGAAACTGGCACATCTGTTGAAGTTATATTAGGTAATAATAAATAATTATATAAAAAATTAAATAATACATTACTAGTATCTTTATTTACTATTTCTAATAACTCGTAAACAGGGGTATTTCTTGATAACATTTCTAATGCCTGTATAGAAAAACTTTCTTTTAATTCTTCATATTGTTTTAAAAAAGACTCATATTTATCTAAAGCATCTCTTCTAAAAAATTCATTAGAATAATAATCAGTTTCAGTTAACAATTTACTTAAATCATGCATAATTTTATTTTATTAATTTATTAAAAGCACTTACTTTTGAAATTCAATTTTCAATTTTAAACTTACATAACCAATTTACATTATATCAAGTTTCATTATAAATATTTTCTAATCAATTAAGTCATTCTTTTACTCAAACAGAAAAAATATTAATAATCTTTATATTGTTTTTTTCTAGTAATTTAACCATAGAAATTATTGTTCATCAAGAGTCAATAATATCTTCTACAATAATTACTTTATCTCAACTTTTAGCTCAATTTAAATACATTTTTCAACTAGTATACATATTTCTAAAATCAATTCAAATATCTCATTCATATCACAAAGGATTCCACTTTACTAATCAAAATGGTATCTTTGTTTTATAAGAAATTAATGCTGATATAAATCATCATCTATCTTCTTCTCATATTATTTTATTTACAGATGATAAATCAATAATTTTTAGAAATCACTCTACTACTGTTTCTAGCATTTCATATGTGGTAAATGGTTGATGATCAGTTAATGGATTTATTATATACCTTTCTCAATTAACTATAGTCGTACTTTTTCAATCAAAAATATCTATTAATCATTTTTTTATATTAATCATTATATTTAATTTAAATTATAAAACTTCAATTTTGTTTCTTTTTTCAAAAGAAATTGCTTTGAAAAAGCAAACTTTCCCCCTTCTTTTTTAAAATTTCTGATGATTTTCATTATTCCGATGATTTTTCACCAAATTGATGATGAAAAATAAAAATCCAAAAAAATATATCGCCTAACTATACTCTATCCAAAATATTCATTTGATTTTATTCTAAAAAAGAATATTATCCAAAATATTTATTACCAAAATGTATTTATAATTTGAGTATAATAATAAATGGTGCAAATTCAAGAAAATATTGAAAAACTAACAAGAGAGCTTAAATATAGAAATTATTCACCCAAAACTATAAAAGTCTACACTAATTGTTTAAAATATTTTTTACAAAAAATTAAAACTGATATTCTAAATTTATCTGCTTGAAATAATTTACTTATAGAATCAGAAAGATGATGAAAATTAACTACTACTTTATAAAAAATATTTCCTCACCTCTTTAATATGCAAGAACTCAATTTACAAGATATTCTATCAAAAACAACTGATTTAAAAGAAAAAAAAGTTGGTTATATTGCCATAATCGGTCGTCCAAATGTTTGAAAATCCACGTTTATAAATTCTCTCTTATGAGAAAAAGTTTCTATTACTTCCAATATTCCTCAAACGACGAGAAAAAGAGTATTAGCAATTTTTAATGATACTGAAAGTCAAATTATATTTTTTGATACTCCATGAATTCATAAAAATGAAAAAGAATTTAATCAAAAGATAAATCATGAAGCTATAAAATCTATGAGGGAAGCGGATGGGGTTTTATATTTTATTGACTCTTCTCGTCCATATGGAGATGAAGAAAAACAAATTGAAGAAATTTTAGAATTTATTCATGCACCTATTATAAAAGTGTATACAAAACTTGATCTCCCTTCAAAAATTGAAATTCCTTTTGATGAAACGAGTGTAAAAATTTCTTCTTTAGAGAAGCAATGATTTGAAGAATTATTACAAAAAATAAAAAATATTCTTCCTATAGGTCATCCTTTTTATCCAGATGATTATTATACTGACCAAGATATTTATTTTAGAATTTCTGAGATAGTAAGAGAAAAAGTATTTTTACACACTACTGAAGAAGTTCCACATTCTACCTATGTTGAGATAGAAGAAATTGATGATCAGGGAGAATTATTAAAAATACAAGCATATGTTTATACCGAAACAGAAAGTCAAAAATACATTATTGTTGGAAAAGCATGAAGTCTGATTACTCAGATAGGTACAGAGGCAAGAATAGAATTGGAACAAATTTTTTGAAAAAAAGTCTTTTTATCTCTGAGAGTAAAAACTATGGAAAAATGGAGAAAAAATGATAGAGTGATGAAAAAAATATTATCATAAAAAAAAGAGTTGAAATTATTCCAACTCTTTTTTTGTTTTTATCTTATTATTCAGCAATAAGTAAATTATTAATAGTTCTTTCGAAATCAGCTACTGGGTATGCTCCAGGAAGTTTTGCATATTCTCAAGTTTTTGTATTAATTAAAACATTTCCAGGTGTTCCTGTAACTCCAAAAGTTTCAGATCACATTTTCATATGACTATCAATTTTTGCAGTATATTTACCACTATCTATACAAGCAGTTAATTCTTCATTATTTATTCATTCTACGGCTCCAGCAATTCAAGCTTTATCTTTGAGTCCATCTTTATATGCTTTTTTAATAGTTTGATACATAACATCTGTTCCTTTTTGGTCAGCAATACATTCAAGTATTACAGGAGCTTCTCTATTGAAGATAGCAAAATATTGATATGCAAGTCCAAGTTTATCTCCAAAAGTAGTAAAAAGAGTATCGTGAGTTCCTTCATTATGAAGTTTCGCACAGTAACCACAATTTAAATCACTATATTCTACCCAAAGTATTTCAGCATTTTCATTTCCATATATACGAGAATCTTTTTTTATATCATTTAATACTCAATCATTTAATATAAGAAAACCTCTTTCACTTCTTTTTGCATATGGATCATGAGTTGATCATGCATCCAAACTGTAAAGCCCAGTAGGGGTTTGTGTCATATATTGTTTTAAATCATTTATATTATTTGTGTTGAATAAAAATGCGGGAAGTTTTGTTATATTATTTGCTTTTAATATTTCTTCAGTCCCAGCAGCAGAAAAGTCAATTTCTTTGAAATTAGCAGAGGTAAGACTTGGAATTTGTTTTAAACTATCGATTATATTTTGTGTTTGACAGTCGGCACACTTTACATCTCATATTACTGTTACTTCAATATCTTCATTATTTAAAGAACTATTTGTATTTCCTGTTGTATTTCATGAATTATATCCTTTTCCTACAAAAAATGCAAGAACAGCTATAATCATAAGTAAAACAATTATTATTATGTATGGAGTTTGATTTCCATTTGAGTTATTATTATTTTGAATTTCACTCATGTTTTTAGTATTATAAAATAAAAAATGGTATCCCCGACAAGGATCGAACTTGTGTCTGTCCCTTAGGAGGGGACTGTTCTTCCACTGAACTACGAGGACATAATAGGAGAAAAAATAAAAATGTAAAATAAAAATAGCTTTACATATTTTGCTTTATATTTTATAGTAAATTAAATTTTAATCATCCAAACAATAACTAATACAATAAAAAGTATAACCGTAGTTATAATAAGAATATAGTTTAATTTTTTCTCTTCTTTAAGAGAATTATTTTTATGTTCAAGTTCTTTTTTTGTATTTTCCAATTCTGAGTGAAGAGAATTTTTAGATTCTTCTAATAAAAATTGATTTTTTTTAAATTCCAACATTGAAATAGAATTTTTTACTATTTCTTCCATTTTTCATACTTTTACACTGAGATCTTTGATTTCTTCATCTTTGAGTTTTATTTCAAATCTAAGTTTATCAAAAATTACTCAAAAATTTTCATCAATTTTTGCTGGAGAATGCATTTTTTCTTCAGTATGTTTTTCTTCTCTTGTAGGGATATTTCAAACAATTACTTCTTGTTTTTTTGTTCCTACTCATAAGAAGTTATTTATATCATCTTCATGAATATAAACAATTTTTCCTTCTTTTTTAGATCTCAGTTTTCCAGCTCTTATATATCTATCTATACTTCTTGTTGAAATATTTAATATACCAGCAGCTTCTTCTCTAGTAATCTTATACATATGAAAAATAAAAACAAAAATAAAAATAATTGATTTGTAGCATAATGATAAAAATCAATTTATCAAATTTTTAAATAAAAATGAACTTGATTTTAGATAAGTTACTTTGATTACTCAGGTGTAATAATTTCTCATATAAAATTTTTCCTTCTTTTGATGTATCAATATCTACTAGAGTATCTCTTTTCTAACTCATCAATTCAATTTCACAAAATTATAAGTCAACTTTGGAATATTTGATAACTTAGGTTATAGATAAAATATGATATTTATATCAACTTGATTTAATTATAAAATATGTATCATGAATTTGACTTTAAGTTTTATCTATTCTATATGGCAGAATTAATAAAGAAAATTGTACTTACTTGATGACCATGTTCATGAAAAACATCAGCATTAGCACATATAAAATCTACTTTCGAAGATAGATGAATTTCAGTACTTATTGTTCCAGAAGCAGCAACTTTAATATTTCGTGATATATGAGCAAGCATTTCACAAAAAGCACTGAGTGTTCTTTCATTTCAGGAAAGTTTAATTGCTACACAAATACAAAATGAAAGATTAGTCGAAAATATTGCAAAAGAATATGGGGGAAAAGTTTTAATAATCCTTGATAGATGAATTCTTGATTCAAAAGCTTATGTAGATGATGGTAGAGAATTAGATAGAATTTTTTTAAATCATGGATTACATGAATCATCAATATTATCAGAAAGATATGATTGAGTTATACATATGACTACAGCTGCTGATGGAGCAGAACAATTTTATACTACAGAAAATAATATTGCTCGTAGTGAAACTCCAGAGCAAGCAAGAATATTAGATAAAAGGTTACAACAAGCTTATGTTTGAAGTCTTAAGTTGTCAGTAATAGATAATTCATCAGATTTTCGAGGTAAACTATTAAAAGTAGAACAAGAAATTTCACATATTCTTGGTATTCCTGAACCGATAGAAAAAGAAAATAAATATCATGTTAGGGTTCGTAATCGGGACAACCTTTATAGTATTTCTCGTAAGGTAAATATTGAACAAACTTATTTATCAGAAATATGAAATATGAATGAAGAAAGAGTTCGTGCAAGATCAGTTGATAATGCTTATCCAACATATTTCCATACAAGAAAAATTCCATTTGGTGATGACCGTATAGAAACAGAGCGTATTATTTGAGGTAAAGAATATTTTGAATTAAAACAAAAATGAGTTGCATCAATTAAAAAAGTGAGATATTGTTTTTTATACAAATGACAATACTTTGAACTTGATGTTTTTAATAATATTTCATTATTTTGACAAAATGAAGCATTACTTGAAATAGAGTTAACTAAAAACTGAAGTATTATAAATATACCTGATTTTTTAGAAGTAATTGAAGATGTAACACAAAATCCAAATTTTAAAAATAGAATACTGGCTTCAAGATAATAAAAAAAATATAGTGAAAACTATATTTTTTTGTTTTATTATTTTATGGTGTCAGTGAGTGGAATTGAACCACCGACCTCGGGGATATGAATCCCGCGCTCTAACCAACTGAGCTACACTGACTTAAATTAAAAAGTATAAAGTGAAAATTACTTCAAGCTTTATACTCTCACTTTTTTATTATTTTGGTTGCGGAGGTACGAATCGAACGTACGACCTCAAGGTTATGAGCCTTGCGAGATGCCACTTCTCTACTCCGCGATAGAAAAAAACTTCGAGAACTTACTCTCATTTTACTTTTTTCAGTCCTAAAAGTTTTTTTATTTTATTTTTAATGGCACGGCTACGGAGAATCGAACTCCGGTTACCGGGATGAAAACCCGATGTCCTAACCACTAGACGATAGCCGCAAATATTTACTTCTTTCTTGAAAGCTTGACTATTATATATATTTTTTTTTCTTGTCAAATTTTTTTTTATCAATATACTTCAAAAAATAATTGATTAAAAAATAGAGATTTTTTATCCTATGTTATTCATTAATTATTCAGTATTTATTAATAATTATTATCAAATGTTTATAGATGAGGTGAAAGTAACTCTTATTGCTTGAAAATGAGGGAATGGGGTGGTTACTTGGAGAAGAGAAAAATATATTCCTAAATGAGGACCACGGGGATGAAATGGATGAAATGGATGAAATGTTTATCTTCAAACGACATCAAATATCAATACCCTTTCAGATTTTAGACATAAAAAGTTTTTAAAAGCCGATGATGGTGAAAAATGAGGAACCAATCTGATGCAATGAGCAGGATGAGACGATTTAATTATTTTTGTTCCAGTTGGAACTATTGTAAAAAACGCCAATACTGGGGAAATTATTATTGATCTCTCTGAGAATAATACCAAATTTCTTATCTGCCAATGATGAAGATGAGGTTTTTGAAATGCGCATTTTACTACTTCTACAAGACAGGCTCCAAGTTTTGCTGAAATTGGGGATATATGAGAAGAAAAAGAAGTTGTTTTAGAATTAAAACTCGTAGCTGATATTTGAATTATTGGGATTCCTTCAGCTGGAAAATCTACGTTAATTTGAAATGTTACCAATGTAAAACCAAAAATTGGAGATTATCCATTTACTACATTGACTCCAAATTTATGAGTTTTAGATCATAAGGGAAAAAGTCTCGTACTAGAAGATGTTCCCGGACTGATTCCAGGTGCTCATGAGTGAAAATGACTCGGAATAGAATTTTTGAAACATATTGAAAGAACTAAAGTAATCCTTCATCTTTTAGATTTATATAGACTTGACCAAGTTTTACAAGACTATGAAAATATTCGTTTTGAACTCGGGGCTTTTTCTCAAGATTTAGCAAAAAAAGAAGAAATCATTGTGTTTTCAAAATGAGACTTACTCGATAAAGAAATGAAGGAATTTATTGTTGAGGAATTCAAGAAAAAATTTAATAAGAAAAAAGTTTTTATTATATCGGCTGCTACTGGAGAAGGGATAGAGGCACTGAAAGATTATTTGATAGATAATTTTTCTACTTCTGTGGTTGACCATGAACAAATCAAATTTATCAATGAACAAGATCTCAAGATTATTGATATCCAATTTAACGAAGATCCAAAACATGTGGAATTAGAATATTTATGAGATTATATATTCAAAGCAACCGGAAAAAGACTCGAACAAATCGTAAGGATGACTGAATTTTCAAATGATGAAGCGGTTATGAGAGTGTATGATGTTTTAGATAAACTTTGAGTGATTAAGAAAGTTGAAGCTAAACTTCAAAGTATTTTAGAAAATCAAAATATGGATAATAGTTTCTTTTTTGAGTGAAATGAAAATACTTGATTTTCTCCAAAAATACAAGTTGCTGGAAGAGAAATACCTCTTGAAAAATTAAAATATAATTTGTAATTTTTTTTCAAAATTTTGATATTTTATCAGACTTCATTATATTTACTACAATTTTAAAACTTAGCTTTAGATAATCATATGAAATTCAATTTAGATAATTTAGTAAAAGATTACGATAATTTGCAACAGGAACTTTCAAATCCTGATGTATTTAAAGATCAAAAAAAAGTAAGAGATCTTTCATCAAGAAAAAAACAATTGGAAAATACAGTGGAGCTTTATAAAGATTATAAGCAAGCCCATCAATCTTTAGATGAAGCAGTTGAAATTCTTTACAATGAAAAAGATGAAGAAATGAGAGATCTTGCTAAAATGCAAAAAGATGAATCAGAAAATTTAATACTTGATTTAGAGGAAAAGATTAAATACTCACTTTTACCAAAAGATAAGGATGATGATAAAAATATTATAGTCGAAGTAAGAGCTGCTGCTTGAGGGGATGAAGCTTCTTTGTTTGCATCAGAACTTACAAAAGCTTATATGTTATTTGCAGAAAATGAGTGATTTAAAACGGAAATTTCAGAACAAAGTCTCAATGAAACTGGATGAATAAAAGAAGTTATGTTTGAGGTAAGATGAGAATGAGCCTATGCAAAATTTAAATATGAATCAGGGGTTCATAGAGTGCAAAGAATTCCAGAAACAGAAAGTAAAGGAAGAGTACATACATCAACTATTACAGTAGCTATTATGCCAGAGGTAGATGAACTTGATATTGATATTAAGGAAGAAGATTTAGATATAAAAGCAACTCGTGCATCATGAGCTTGATGACAACATGTAAATAAAACAGATTCAGCAATACATATGACTCATATTCCAACATGAATTTCAGTTTTTTGTCAAGAATGAAGAAGTCAACATAAAAATAAAGAAAAAGCTTTTCAAATTTTGAGAAGTAAAATATATGCTATGGAAGAAGAAAAAAGAGCTCAAGAAAGATGAGAACAAAGACTTTCTCAAGTATGAAGTTGAGATAGAAGCGAGAAAATCAGAACCTATAATTTCCCTCAAGATAGAGTTACTGATCATAGAATTGGTCAAAATTTTTCAGGTATTCCACAAATTATGATGTGAAAGCTATGACATATAGTTGATGCTTTAGCTTTAGCTGATGAACAGGCAAAACTAGAAGCAGCATCTAAAATTAATGAATAATAAAGATTATATGTTCAAACCAATTTCAAGAGAAGAATATCATAAAATAAAATGAAAATGAATGTATACTAAGGATAATTGCCCTTTTTGTGCACATAAAAATCAAGAAGAAAGAATTATATGGAAATGAAAAAAATGGTTTTTAATTTACAATCTTTCCTCTTATTCTTGAGATCATCGCCATATTATGGCAGTTCCTTATGATCATATTTTGCTCCATAAAGATTTGACGCAAGAACATTTTTTGGAATTAAAAGAAGTTCATGAAAAAGTGTTGGATTTTTTTCAAACGCAAGATTATTTTTCTTTTACCAGAGAAACGGTGAATGCTTGAACTCGTAGTGTAGAACATCTTCATATGCATTTTTTGGTTTGAGATTTAGAAGGGAAGTTTTTAAGAAAAATGTTAGAATTGCAAGGTTTTCCTATTAAACAGGACTTAAAAATCAATTAAACTTGATTTAAAAACAAAAAAATATATATTAAAATAAATGTGTCTAGACAGGATACTTACAATAAAATATAATGAGTTAAAAAATATGGGAGCAGAAAGTCAAAACTATTGAGCTGAAAGTATACAGGTTTTAGAAGGGTTAGAGCCAGTAAGAAAAAGACCGTGAATGTATATTTGATCAACTGACGAAAGAGGATTACACCACCTCGTTTGGGAAATTGTTGATAACTCGATAGATGAGGCAATGGCAGGACATTGTGATACTATTATTGTGACACTTGGAAATGATGGGAGTTGTATGGTAGAAGATAATGGAAGATGAATACCAACTGCTACGCATCCAAAAACAGGAAAATCTTCACTAGAAACTATTTTAACGGTTCTGCACGCTTGAGGAAAGTTTGGTTGAGGCGGTTATAAAGTATCAGGATGACTCCACTGAGTTTGATCATCTGTAGTAAATGCACTCTCAACTCGTATGGAAGCAATAGTAGAAAGAGAATGAAAAAAATTCTTCCTTGCTTTTGAAAAATGAATTACACAAGGGGATATAGAAGTAATAGGAAAATCAAATAGAACAGGAACTATTATTAGATTTTGGCCGGATAGTGAAATATTTAAAATATCAACAACTTTTGATTATACTACTATTGTTAATAGACTCAGACAACAAGCGTATCTTACCAAATGAATTACTCTTAAGATCAACGATGAAAGAAGTGGGCAAAGATATAAATTTTATTTTGAATGAGGAATAAAATCATATGTAAATTTTCTCAATAAAAATGAAGAGCCAATTGGAGAGATTTTTTATGTAGAAAAAGAAAAAAATGATATTTTCGTAGAGGTATCAATGCAATATAATAAAGAATATTCAAATAATATCATTTCATTCGTTAATAATATTCATACACCAGAATGAGGTTCTCATATGGTATGATTTAGAACGGCTCTCACAAGAACTATCAATAAATATGCTAGAGATAAAGGTATTTTAAAAGAAAAAGATCAAAATCTCACCAATGAAGATGTGGTAGAATGAATTACTGCTGTTATTTCTATAAAAGTAGTAGATCCACAATTTGAATGACAAACCAAATCAAAACTTGGAACTCCTGAAGCAAGAGGAGCGGTTGACTCAGTATTTTCTGAAAAATTTGGAGAATTTTTAGAAGAAAATCCATCCGCAGCTAAGGCAATTATCGAAAAAGTATTTTTAGCTGCAAAAGCAAGACTTGCTGCAAGAGCTGCGAGAGATACTATCATCAGAAAATGAGCACTCGAAGGAATGACTCTTCCTGGGAAATTAGCTGACTGTTCATCAAGAAAACCAGAAAATTCAGAACTCTACATAGTCGAGGGAGATTCGGCTGGAGGTTCTGCAAAACAATGAAGAAATAGAGAAACTCAAGCAATACTTCCACTCAGAGGGAAAATCTTAAACACTGAACAAGCTCGTATCGATAGAATATTTTGAAATCAAGAAATCAAAAACCTTATTATAGCACTTGGGACTTCTGTTGGAGAAACCTTTGATGTGAGTAAGTTAAGATATCATAGAATTGTCATCATGACCGATGCGGACGTAGATGGGGCTCATATTAGAACATTACTTCTTACATTTTTCTTTAGATACTTAAGGTGAGTAGTTGATGGAGGATATCTCTATATCGCACAACCACCACTCTATAAACTTTCAAAATGAAAACAATCTTGGTATGTTTATTCAGATGAAGAAAAAGAAAGAATTATTAATGAATACGCAATTACTTGAGAAAATATTCAAAGATATAAAGGGCTTTGAGAAATGAATCCAGAACAACTTTGGGAAACTACTATGGACCCAAGTGTGAGAAAAATGTATAAGGTAACTATAGAGGATGCTAAAAAAGCAGATGAAATATTTAAAATACTCATGTGAGATGAGGTAGCACCAAGAAGAAGATTTATTCAAACGAGAGCAAAACAAGTAAAAAATTTAGATGTTTAACAAAAAAAGAGTTACAATAACTCTTTTTTTGTTCAAATAAAATATACATACTTATCTTTAATTAGAAAAGAGAAGACTCACTATTCCCCTTATTTTAAGCTATTTTATTTAAATGATAAAAAAATATTAAAAAAACTTTGACATTTTATGAAAAAAAAATACAATTCTTCTCGCTTCATTAGGAAATGTCATAGATGCAAGATGTTACTCCTTTATATGTAAGTAAAGACAAATATTCCTCCATAGCTCAGCGGTAGAGTAGATGGCTGTTAACCATTTGGTCGTTGGTTCGAATCCAACTGGGGGAGCCATTTTTATATTCAGACTCAGAATGTAAAAAACAACGTAAAATAAAAAGAAAAATATTGTACATTAAAATGTTTTATTAATAAATGGAGAGATGGCAGAGTGGTCGATTGCACCGGTCTTGAAAACCGGCATGGCGAAAGTCATCTAGGGTTCGAATCCCTATCTCTCCGCCATTAAAAAAAGAAGTAAAAAAGTTAGAGGTGATAAATCTCTAACTTATAATTTTTTGGAAGGGTGCCTGAGTGGCTGAAAGGGCTCCCCTGCTAAGGGAGTGTACCTATTATAGGTACCGTGGGTTCGAATCCCATCCCTTCCGCCATTTACTTTCAAAAAATAAAGGGCCTGTAGCTCAGGGGTTAGAGCAGTCGGCTCATAACCGATTGGCCGTTGGTTCAATTCCAACCAGGCCCACCATCTTATGAAAAGAAAATATAAAAAAGTTTTGACTTTTTATTTTATTTTTATAAGATACACAAGCCTTAATCTCGTATAGATACATTAAAATAAATAAAAGTCAATTACTAGTATATATTAAAAGAAAATATAAAAAAAGTTTTGACAAAAAGATATATTTTTATAAGATACACAGGCTTTAAAAAAGAGAAAGTAAATTAAAATAAATAAAAGTCAATTACTAACATATATTAAAAGAAAATATAAAAAAAGTTTTGACAAAAACAATTTAATTAATATACTATCCCGGCTTACAAAAATCTAGTAAATATTTTATTAAAACTTAATTAAAAATATTTTAAAAAAGTTTTGACAAAATAATAAAAATTTATAAGATATCGGGGCTCTAAAAAAAGAGAAGATAATAAAACAGTTCTTTAAAATAAGTGAAATTTTAGAAGAGAAATCTTGAACTAAAAACTCGGATAAACAAAAAAATCAAAATTACGTTTAAAAGAGTTTGATCCTAGCTCAGGATGAACGCTAGCGGTGCGCCTAACACATGCAAGTCGAGCG
>DKNE01000026.1 GCA_002470645.1 Patescibacteria group bacterium UBA7396 | reverse complement strand
AATAGAAAAAATAGATTATCTCTATCCTTTAAAATAGATTTGACTTTATATTAAATAACATTAATATTTAACTACATTAATTATTAACTATATTTATATGTTAAAATGAGTAAAACACTTTTTTTCTAATATGTTTGGGAAAAATACAGAGATTTATCAAAAACCTCTCAATACATTATCAGTCATTTTTGTAATAGCTTTTGATATTTTTTTATTTTATAATATTTTATCTGGATATAATTACCAAAAAGATTTTGTTGTTTCTCCTTATGAAAAATATAGTTGTATCAATTATTTTTATGACCAAAAAAATGATCTTCTTAATAGTATATATTATTATTACCCAAATGATACATTTCTCAAAGTAGATAGTGATGGAAATACAAAAACAGTAAATTATAATGGAGATATTTGTAACACATTATATGGTAAAATATCTGATATTCAAACATCTCAAGAATATATAGATTTCAAAAATACATCTGACAAATATCAAAGTGAAATTTCGGTTTTAGAAAGCAAAAAATATGATTATGAAAGTCAATATAGAGATTTCTTAGAGGAATCAAAAGCAGGAATATATGACGATAATTCAAGACTTTCAGATATAGATAAAGAAAATGCTCGTCTCAATTATAATAATATAAAAAATAATATCCTAAATCTTAGTCAAGAAAAAAAGGATTTGGAAAATACTTTTTTACAATCAAATCCTCTTTTATGAGATATACACAACTTTATAACTGATAACAAAGAAAATTTTCTAAAAAATTATGACAAAGAAATTTTTTGGTATCCCGTTAAAATAGCTTTTTTTCAAGCTATACTTCTCTTACCTCTTTTCCTTATTTCCCTATTTTTCTATAGTTTTTTCTTAAAAAGACATAATAAAATATTTACTATATTATTTTCAAACCTCACCTTTATCACTGGAATATTTGTATTTATATTATTTTTAAAAGTAATTTACTTTATTATACCAAAAAAATTATTCGCAAGTTTTATAGCTTTATTAAAACAACTTTCTTTATGATTTTTATGGAATTATATCTTAGTAGTTATTTGAGTATTCATTTTTTGATTTATCATTTATTTATCTCAGAAAAGTATTGAAAAATACGAACTTATTAAAAAAGAGCAACTTGCACTTCAAATGAAACAAAATAAAGCGAAAGTACAAAAAGATAGATTTGAAAAAAAACTCTGCGGCGAATGCTGAGTAAAACTTCTCCCAGATAGTATTTACTGTCAAGAATGTTGAGCTCATCAATATGATGAATGTATTCATTGTCATCATCTCATTCCAAAAGTTTTTGGATATTGTAACAAATGTTGAGAAAAAAAATAACTAATATACTATGAGAACTATTGATACTGATTTAATTGAAAAAATTTTAAAAGTAAACGATCTATTTCTGAAATTCGCACAAAGTCATATTTTTCATGAAACACAATTAACTCCAACACAATTTAATATTTTATGAGAAATTATTTTACATGATGGAATGCTCGTTAATGTATTAAAAGATACCCTTATTATTTCAGCACCAGCACTCAGTCAACTTTTAAATAGAATGGAAAAATCCTGATTTATTGAAAGAAAACTCAGTAAAAATGATAAGAGAGAAATACGTATTATTCCAACAAAAAAAGCTATAGAAATATATAATACTATTAATGAAAAATATATAGCTATTGCTGGAGAAAAACTCCAAAGTATTAAGCAAAAAGATAAAGAAATTATGATAAAATTTTTAGATTATATTGAAAATCAAATATAAAAATTTGACTTTTATATTATCACCTATATAATACAAGTGCTAATTCATATAGCACTTGTATTATTTATTAATTTTTACTTTTATGAATATAAAGCCATTAGCTGATAGAGTTCTACTACGCGCTGTAGAAAAAGAAAATATTACCACTTCTGGAATTTATATCCCAGATTGATCAAATAAAGAAAGACCTTATATATATGAAGTAATAGCTGTATGACCTGGAAAAGACTGAAAAGAAATGCCAGTAAAAATTGGAGATAAAGTGTTAAGCTGACAATACTCTTGAGATGATGTAAAAGTGAGTGGACAAGAATACAAAATAGTTGGAATTGATTATATATTAGCTATTATTGAATAATAAATTTTTATTTCTTAAACAATTTGTATTATGGCAAAACAAATAAAATATTGAGATGAACTGAGAGCAAAAATGTTTGCTTGAATAGAAACTGTTGCTAAAACAGTAACTTTAACTATGTGACCAAAATGAAGAAATGTTATTTTAGATAAATGATATGGTATTCCACAAGTTACCAATGATTGAGTTACTATTGCACGTGAAATTGAACTTGAAGATAAATTTGAGTCTCTTTGAGCTGAACTCGTAAAAGAAGCTGCTTCTAAAACCAATGAACTTGCATGAGATGGAACTACTACTGCAACACTTCTGACTTATGCTCTTGCAAAAGAGTGATTGAGAGAAATAAGAACTTGAATTAATGCTATTGAACTCAAAAATGGTATGAGAAAAGCAGGAAGTGAAGTTATAAAAGAACTCGATAAGATTTCCAAAAAGATAACTACTCCTGAAGAAATAGCTCAAGTTGCTAGTTTATCAGCTCAAGATAGTGAAGTAGGAAATATCATAGCAAAAGCAATGGAAAAAGTAGGAAATAATGGTGTTATTTCTGTAGAAGAATGACAAACTTTTTGATTGGAATTAGAAGTGACTGAATGAATGGAATTCGAACAATGATATATTTCTCCATATATGGTAACTAATGGAGAAAAAATGGTGAGTGAATTTCGTGATGCAAGAATTCTTATTACCGATGGTAAAATTTCTTCTATGAAAGATATCGTACCACTCTTAGAGCAAATCCTTGGAGAAGGAAAAAAAGATCTTGTTATTATTGCTGATGATATTGAAGCTGAAGCTCTTACAACCATCATTTTAAACAAACTAAAATGAGTGTTAAATATACTTGGAATCAAATCTCCTTGATTTGGTGATAGAAAAAAAGAAATATTAAAAGATATCGCTATACTTACTGGAGCAAATATTATTACTTCAGAACTCGGTATGAAGCTTGAAAATGCTACTGTTAATGATTTAGGAACTGCAAAAACAGTAGTATCACAAAAATGAAAAACAACTATTATCGGTGGTGGCTGAAAAGAAAATGACATCAAAAATAGAATTACTGAAATAAAAAACCAAATTGAACATACTCAATCAAGTTATGATAAAGAAAAACTTCAAGAAAGATTAGCAAAACTTGATGGGTGAGTTGCTGTTATAAAAGTTGGAGCTGCTTCAGAAGTAGAAATGAAAGAAAAAAAATTAAGAATTGAAGATGCACTCAATGCTACTCGCGCAGCAGTTGAAGAATGAGTAGTAGCTTGAGGTTGAGTTGCGTTACTGAAAGCATCAAAAATACTTGAAAGTTTTGATACTGGAAATATCGATCAAAACATATGAGTGAGAATAGTAAGAAATGCTCTTTGTTATCCTCTCAAGCAAATCAGTGAAAATGCTTGAAAAGAATCTTCAGTTATTGTAAATGAAGTACTTAAAAATCCTGATAGTAACTATTGATATGATGCTTCAAAAGATGAATATGTAAATATGATAACTTCAGGGATTATTGACCCTAAAAAAGTAGAAAGAGTTGCTTTAGAAGAAGCAATTTCACTTGCTGGAATGTTTCTTACCACAGAAAGTGGTGTTGTAGAAATACCAAAAAAAGAGGAAGAACACTCTCATCCTGGTATGTGAATGTGAGGAATGCCATGAATGTATTAAAAAAAGAGAGGTTTTTCCTCTCCTTTTTTAATGTATTTGATTTTAAAAGTATTTTTTTTATAATAAAAAAAATACTTTTAAAAAATTCTCATGCATGTAATTTTACAAAATACTTTTACTCAAACCCAAGGATATTGAGATAAAATTTCTCGTTGCTTTCAATTTGATGCAAATCTTATTTCTACTGTACATTTATGAAAAAATGCTATTGTAAATCTTCAGATGCTCAAGAGAAAAAAAGAAACCTCTCAATCACACAGATTAGGTAAAATCATATCTCATCTTGAAATATTAGGAACATATCTCGGAAAAGATATTTGATGATGATTTATTGATCCTATTGAGTATATTATTCAACTTTATTTCAAAGATAATCTCTCTATTTCACAAATTTTTGAACGTATAAATGGGAAATGAATTAACTATAAAAATGCAAGTGGACTTTCAAAACTACTTACACTCACTTTTTGATGGCACTTAAAAGATGCTTCTGAAAATAAGACCTCAAAACTATACTCTGCAAGAACAGGAGAAAAAACTATAGAAAAAACTCTCCAAAGAAAAAATGAAAGAAAAGCTGAGTTTCTCTCTTGGTTTATCAAAAATACTCAAGTATCCCCAGATAAGTTTAACCATAGTATTTTTATAAGTTTTCGCTTTAAATATGAACAATACATATATGTAATTGAAAATTTTTTCCAAATCTCAAAAGAAAATTTTCTAACTTTACAAAATTTAAATATGTGAAATCAGTCTTTTGCTGATAGATGGAATGAACAATTTAAAATATACAATATTCCCCTTGAAATAAGCCATAAAGACGTACAAAGAATTTTTGACAAATTTAGCTCTTAGTTATTATCATTATGAAAAATAGTTCCATAAAAGGTTTTAGTTTAGTAGAAATTATTGTTTCTACTATTATACTTACTATAGGAGTTTTTTGAGTGTATAAATTAATAGGAAATAATATGGCTTTGTTATGAAAAAATGAAACAATATTAACTATGAAAACCTTAGAAAAAAATCTTCAACAATGTATTTTATATCTCTCTGAAAATGGGAATAATTTTACTGGAAGTGGTTTTAGTATTTACTTTTGAGATGATTTACTCTGATGTGAAAAATGAACTTTTGAAGAAAATTATAATTTTACTGGTGTAGTTGTTAACAATCAAACTTTTTTTCTTTATGGAAAACAAGATAATCTCTGACAAATAAACTATAATATTTTCTCTCCAGAAGTAGGAAAATTATTTCAAGAAAAAGATAAATTATTTCTATTAAAAAAATAAACTCACAAGTGAGTTTATTTTTTTTCTAAAAAATCTTGTATACATATTCTTGCTTGAGGTCATAAAATTCACTGATTTGTTTGAGGCCAATCACACTCAGAAGCAAGAAACCTTTTCATAGCAATTTGAGTCATTTCGTCATAAATACCATGAAGTGTAAAATTGTAATATCATGCATCATTAAGAAATAATTGAAGTATTTTTACATTTTCTCACTGACTTCACAGTGAAAGATTTTCGCTAAACATAGAAATATCAAATGTTTTTACTACCGATGGAGTTTCTTCTTTTGGTGTATCTAAAGGTGGTAATATATTTGTATTTATCTCTTGAGTTTGAGGAAGTTCTACAGGATTTTTTGGAATAAAATATGGTTTTAAAAATATCCCAATTGTAGTAAGAATTATCAATATCATAAGAGAAAGATAAAGATTTGCCATAATATGTTTTTTTACTATTTCTCAAATATCTGAAAAAATAATCATAAATCAAAGGAAAATTCAAAAAGAAATTCATAAAAGAGTAAAGACATTCCTCCCGTCATCAATATGAGACAACATCTGAGAATAAACAATAATATTTATAGAAAGAAAAAGAACATAATGATGATAGTATTTACTCTTTAAAAAATGTATTTTTTCATAATGAGTTTGAAAAGAAAATCATAGTATTTTTCCAAAGAGATAAATAACGAGGAAAAACACAAAAAATCAGGGAAGTAATTGGTAAGCTGAGGGATAATAAATACCCGCTAAAAAGAAAAGAAAAAAGAGGAAAAAACTATCATATACGATATCATCATACGATGAAAACAATCCTGAAAAATTGTCTTGTAAAAAAGTCTTTGATAGCGTAAAAAAATGACGTATCTTATCTGAGATATAGGTATAATGGGGTTCTATAATACTCAATATCACTCCAATTACTAAGAGATAATATACATAAATACTTACTGTTTCAGCCCTCACTTGATCTCAAAGAAGAAGAAAAAGTGGTACAGTAAATAAAAGCAAAAGTGCTCAAAAAAACGAAATTCTTGAATCAAGTTGAAAATAGAGACTTACAAATATAAAAAATAGAAAAAGAAAATGTAGTATATTTCCTCCTCATATCAGATACAAAAGGATAGAAATAATCAAAAAAGAAATCCAACTTTTAAAACGACAAAAAAATACAAATACTTTTTTACCGAAAACTATAATATTCTGAATAATATCTAAAAATAATTGTCTTTGTTGCTCGGTTGTAATCTCTTTTTTAAGAAATTCTATCAAAACATCAAATATTGGTATTCCTATCAATATATAAGAAATAAAAATATAATTTTTAAGATCTCCATTTATTTGAGATTGAAATCCAAGAAGAAAGAAAAGAAAAATTAAAAAAAAGAAGTATAAGTACCTAAGAGTAAAGTAAAGCATTTTTTTTTATTAAAAAGTATTATTTTCAAAATGATTATAGAAAATAATACTTTTTTTGCAAAAAAAATTTGCTTTTTTTATAAAAATCATATACTCTATTTGAAATACATGTTGTTATATGTGTTTTTAGTTCATTAAAATAACACGTTTTTAGCAATTTAAAGCTCTATTTTATACTTATTATTAATTTATAAAATATGACAAATTTAAATTCAAAACTAAAGTCTAGAGTGATCTCTATGATTACTTTAGTAGCATTATTTACTGCATTAAATGCTTCTGGTGCTTTAGCTGGTTTTTGGAGAACTCTCGATAACTTAACTTCTAACGGAGTAAGTAGTCCTGAAAGTTTCCAATATGGTTACGGTTACGGAGATAATGGATTTGGTTACGGATATGGTTATGGATACGGATACGGAAGTTACGGATATGGTTATGCTGCTTCTTCAAGCTCATCTTCATCTAGTTCTTCTAGTTCATCATCTAGCTCTTCAGGAGGTGGATGAGGTTCATCATCTAGCTCTTCAGGAGGTGGATGAGGTTCATCATCAAGTTCATCTAGCTCTTCAGGAGGTGGAAGTGGAAGTTCTTCTACTTCATCATCTAGTTCTTCTTCAGGAGGATCTGGAGCTGGGTCTAATACAGAAAATGCTGGTTCTATTTTTGATGGAATTACTTACGAAACAACTGCTGATGGTAAAGTTACCATCACAAAAGCTGACGGTACAAAAATTACCTTCGGAGACATAAATAGTACTTTTGCAAAAGAATATATTGTAAAATTAGCTGGAGCTGGTATTATTAATGGTTACGAAGATGGTACTTTCAGACCAGAAGTTGATGCTTCAAGAGCAGAATACTTAAAAATTGTATTAAGAGGTATGGGTATCGATTACTCAAACGCTGATACTTCAAAACTTACATTTGTAGACGTGGATGCTGATTCATGGATTGCAAAAGTAGTAGTAAAAGCTGTAGAACTTAATATGATTGATGGTGCAAACAAAAACTTTAGACCGAATGACTCTATTACTAGAGCTGAGGCTATGAAAATGCTTCTTAACGCTGCTTGAATCGAAGCGGTAGATACTGAAACTTCTGATTTTTCAGATGTAAGTGGATGGGCTACTAAATACGTTCAAACTGCAAAAAACTTAGGAATTGTTAATGGACAAGAAGTTAATGGAAAACTTATCTTCAGACCAAGCGATTCTATTACTAGAGCTGAAGTTGCTAAAATCGTTGTGAATACTATTGAACTAAAATAATCGAAAGATTTATAAAAAACCTCTCATTTGAGAGGTTTTTTATATTTTTATAATTTTTATTTTTTTCTTGATTATTTCAGAAAAATCATTATATAAGAACTATAAATTTTATACACCTTATTCTATCTATGTCAAAAAAACTCGTTTCTATTGTACTTCCAACCTATAAAGAAGAAAAAAATGTATCTCTCATCTACCAAGAACTCCTCAAGGTTTTTCCTCAAATCAAAGAAAAATACGACTATGAAATCATATATATCAATGATGGAAGCCCTGATAATACTTGGGAGGAAATTGTGAAAATATGTGAAAAAGACCCTAAAGTAAAAGCAATAAATCTCAGTAGAAATTTTTGAAAAGAAGTTGCTATTAGTGCTGGTATCAGTGAAACTCTCTGAGATGCGGTTATCACTCTTGATAGTGATGGACAACATCCTGTGGAAATGCTTTCTAGTTTTTTAGATGAATGGGAAAAATGATATGATATCGTTTATAATAAAAGACCAAATATAGAATGAGCCAGTTTTATAAAAAATATTTCATCAAAATTGTTTTATTTTATTTTCAACCTCATATCAGATTTTAAACTCGAACCTGGAACGACTGATTATAGACTTCTCGATAGAAAAGTAGTAAATTATTATATCAAGTTTCAAGAAAAAAATAGACTCTATAGATGACTCACTGATTGGCTGGGTTTCAATAAAAAGGCCCTTATTTTTGATGCACAAAAGAGACTGGATGATGGTGTATCAAGTTATAGTTATAAAAAATTATTTAACCTAGCTGTAAATAGTTTGACTTCTTTTTCAATGTTCCCTCTCAAACTCGTGGGATATTTAGGATTCTTCATCACTTTTCTCTCATCATTATTACTCGTACTTATCCTTTGAGATAAAATCTTTCTGAATTTTTTTCAATTTTCAAATATTGCTATAGTAATCGTTTTAAATACTATTTTAATAGGAGTCGTTCTTATGAGTTTAGGGCTTATTGCTCTCTATATATGAAAAATTCATGAAGAAGTGCTTCATAGACCTATGTTTATTATAAAAGATAAAGTTAATTTTTAAAAAAAGAAAATGCAAAGTAAAGAAATTCTTTTCTTAACATGGAAAGATATCAAACATCCAAATAAAGGCGGAGCAGAATGAGTAATTTATGAATATGCTAAAGGACTTGTCAGTAAATGACATAATGTAGTTTGGTTTGCTTCATGATTTGATGGAGCTATTGATGAAGAAAATATTGATGGAATCAAAGTTATAAGAAAGTTTAATATTAATACTATATATTTCAAAGCTCATAATTGGTATAAAGAGTATAAAAAATCCCATAAAATAGATTTAATCATTGATGAAGCATGAGGAATTCCACTACTCTCTCCTCTTTATGAAAAAAATATTCCTATCATTTTTATGATTCATCATATTTGAGAAAAAGAATGGGATTTTAAATTTATTTTTCCTATAAATATAATTTTTAAGTTTATTTTTTGACTCATATTAAAGCTATACAAAAATAAAAATACTATTACTGTGTCAAATAGTACCAAAAATGAACTTGTTACCAAATATTGATTTGAAGAAAATAACATTACTGTGATTGAAAATTGTCTCAATTTAGAACCTTTAGAATATATAGACTTTGAACAAAAAGAAGACTCAATATTGTTTTTAGGAAGGCTTACTCAAATAAAAAGAGTGGAAGATGCTATATTATGATTCAAAGAGTTTCATAAAAATAATCCTTCTTATGTACTCAATATTTTAGGAATAGAACAAGAAGAAAAATATGTTCAAAATCTAAAAGATTTGGTGAAAAATAACAATTTAGAAAATAATGTTTTTTTCAGATGATTTAGTAAAGATTTATTTTTTGAATATCTAGAAAAATCTAAGGTATTATTAGTTCCCTCTTATAAAGAATGATTTTGATTAGTAGTAATTGAATGAAATGCTTACTGACTACCTGCTATTTGATATGATGTTGCTTGATTAAGAGATAGTATACAGGATTGAATAAATGGTTATAAAGTTAGTTCTTGAGATTTTGAAACTATTTGAAAGTTATTAGAGACAACTTTAAATAATAATGAAAATTATATCAAACTTGCAAACGCTTCCTTAGAAACTGCTAAAAGCTATTACTGATGGGACTCTAGTATAGATGAGTTAGAAAAATATATTATACATTTAATAAAGTAATAATGGAAAAATCCCCCTTAGTTTCAATTATAATTGCTTGTAAAAATAACTGAAAGTATATACAGGAAAGTTTGGAAAGTGTTAAAAATCAAACATATCCAAATATTGAACTTATTATAGTTGATAATTTTTCGAGCGATTGAACTTTTGAAATAGCCAAAGAATATACTGACAAGGTATACCAATTAGGGCCTGAAAGATCTACACAATTTAATTTTTGATTTAAACAATCAACTTGAGATATAATATATAGGATTTGAGCTGAATTTGTTATAGAGCATGATTTAGTAGCAAAAGGAGTTAAAAAAATCATGACTGACTGATATGATGCTCTTGCTCTTCATAATAGAAGTATATGAAACAGTATTTGGGCAAAAGTTAGATACGTAGAACGTGAAAGTTATAAAGATAGTAATGAAATTGTTGCTGTAAGATTTATGAAAAGAAATGTATTTGAATGAGTATGAATGTTTAATGAGGAATTAGTAGCTGGAGAAGATTTTGATTTACATAATAGAATAGTTATAGCATGATATAAATGGTGTCACCTTAATGCTATTGAAGATCATATATGAGAGCCAAAAAATATAATAGACGTATGGAATAAATTTTATTATTATTGAAGAACCATAAAAAAATACCAAAAATATAACCAATGAATAGCAAAAAAACAATTAGTATTTTTTAGGCCTTCATTTAAAAAGTTACAAAAAGACTTAATAAAAACACCATTTTTATTTTTGGTTTTTTGGTTTTATATGTTTATTAAATATTTTGCTTGATTTTGTTGAATGCTTAGGTGATATCCCAAAGAACTTTTAACTGTTAATAAAAATAAATGATCTCAATAATAATAGTAAATTTTAATTGAAAAAAATGGCTTAAAAAATGTATCTCATCATTATTAAATCAAACTTATAAAGATTTTGAAATCATTTTTGTAGATAATGCCTCTAGTGATGATAGTATTGAATACATAGAAAAAACTTTCAATGATACCAGAATAAAAATTATCAAGAACAAAAATAATTCTTGATTTTCTTGAGGAAATAATCTTGGATATCAACATGCATCTGGGGAATATATTATTTTATTAAATAATGATACTCGGGTAGAGAATAATTTTTTAGAAAAATATATCTATGAATTTCAGAATAATGATATAGATATATTAGGAGTAACTGAAAGAAAATATAATGGTGAAAAAGTAGATATTTCTTTCCCAAAAATTGATTTATTTTGACATCCTATTACTTTAAAATCTAATTTTAAAAGTCATCTAAATACAGACTTATTTTATACCTCATGAGTATGTATAATATTTAAAAAAGATTTTTATGAAAAAACTTGATGACTAGATAATAATTTTTTTATGTATGTTGAAGAAGTAGATTGGATGTGGAGATGTAGATTATATGGATATAAAATATGACAATTAACAAATTTATTTATATATCATGCTGGAGCTGGAAGCACTTGAAGTGGTATAAAATATAATGTTTTTCTTTGGAGAAATCAAAATACCTTACAAATGCTCCTAAAAAATTATAGTGGAAAAAATCTTTTATGGATACTACCAATATATTTATGCCAAAATATTTGAGAAATATTTGCATTCACTATATTTTGAAAATTTAAAATTGCTAGTTCTTATATATCAGGTTGGATCTTTAATATAAAAAACAGAAAAATCATTTTTAAAAATAGAAAAGAAATACAAGAAAAAAGAATTATTTCAGACAAAGAAATAATGAAAAATATGTATAAAGGTTTTTGAAAAATAAATCATTTAATCACTTATTTCAAACAAAACAATTAATTTACTTTATTATAGATATAAATAAATGAAAAAATATATAATTCTACTTATTTTTATTGCTATCATAACTCACTTAGAGTTTTTCAATTTTTGAAATATACTATTTTTTTCTGATTGGACTCATTGGAGTAATTCAGCAGTACAAGATTTACTCAATTTTTGATATGGTTGATGGATTACATACTTTAACTTTTGATGAGATAATATACAATATTATTTTAATTTCTTTAAATTAATTTGGTGAGTTATATGAGATTATGAAACAGCCACTAAAATAACTTTTTTCATTCCAGTAGCTTTATTATGATTTTTATCACCTTTTTTTCTTGTAAAACATTATACAAAAAATAATTATGTTGCCTTTTTAGTATCATTATTTTTTTGATTAAACACATATTTTTTAGTTAGACAAACAGCACATATTCCTATTGCTATAGTAATAGGAATTATGCCTCTTCTATTATTATTTTTTGATAAATTTATACAAAATAATAATAAAAAAGATTTATTATTATTTTCTTTTTTATATTTTATCTGAATCTGCTACGAAGTTAGATTAATGTATATTATTACTTTTTTATTAATTATATATTTTTTATTTTTTTGAATGAAAAATATATCAAGTAAAATTTTTTGGAAATATGTGCTATTGTTTATAATAATTCAGCTATTACTTAATATTTTCTGGCTATTACCAACTATTTTATTTTCTGGAGAATCTATATCATGAACAGCAAATAGATGATTATTTTGAAATCATTTATTTAACATATTATATGCATTTAATATTTTTGATTCTTCTTGGAGTTGATGAGTTCCAAATCAAGACTTTATCCCCCAACTCATACCAATTTATTTATGGTTTTATCCTATTTTAATAGTTGTTTCTATTTTATTTATAAAAAAACAAACTGCTGATTCTAAAAAATTAATGTTATTTTGACTTACAATATCACTAATTTGAATCATATTAACAACACAATCATCTGATCCTCTTCCTTGATTATACCAATGGTTATACTACAATTTTCCATGATTTAACTTATTTAGAGAAGCATCAAAATTTTATATTATAACATTATTATGATATACTATAATATTAGGAGTTTTTATTAATTACCTATATAAAATTAATAAGAATATTTTTCATATTATTTGAGTAATCATCATTTTGATTTCAGCTAGTATTGCAAAACCACTCATTACAAAAGAGATTTGAACTACTTATGTATGAAAAATTCAGCCTATTGAGTATAAAATATTAAATGATTATATTATATCTCAAGATGAAAATTTCAAAACCTTATCTATTCCTATAAATTCACAATGGTTACATTTTGATGTAAAAACCCCTAAAGTATCACTTATACAAGTAATTGATAGTGCTTATAAAGATTTTACTATAACTCCTCCTATATATAGAAATTATGGTGATGTTGCATCTTTTATATTTGAACCAATATCTAATAAATTACTTGATATTTCTTGAATAAAATATGTAATTATTTGATTATTTGATGAACAAGATAATTTCTTTAGATTTTATGGTTCTAGTCCAGAAGAATATTATAACAAACTAAAAAGCTTTACATTTTTAAAAGAATTAAATATTGATTGAATTGATAAAGTAAAAATTTTTGAAAATACTTGATATTTATCAACTGTTTTCTCAAGTAATAAAAATATAACTCAAGATAATCTCAATAACTTAGAATATAAAAATATTAAATTTATACAACAAAACCCATCTTATTATAATTTTAAATTAAATCTCAATTCAGATAAGATAATAAATTTATCACAAGAAAACAATAAAAATTGGAGTTTGATAATATGAAAATTTAAACCAATAGATATTCTTACTTGAAATTTATTTTCTATAGAAAATAAGAATATGAGTTTAGATTTTATTAATGCCTGGACGCTATCAAAAGATGAAATTATTTCTTATGTAAATAAAAACTATTTTCAAGAACTCCAAAAAGAAAACTACCCAAAACAACTACCAAACTGAAAACTAGATTATAAATACTACACTCTCAATTCTGATGGAAGCATTGATGTAGAATTAACACTCTACTTTAAACCCCAAAGTTATTTTTATTTAGGACTTATTATTTCAGGAACTACATTTATATTACTTCTTTGATATTTGGGATTTGATGTCGTGAGAAATAGGAGAAGAAAGGAAGAGGAAAATCAAACTGTATAGTTTGATTTTTTTGATAAATAATTTGATATTTATTACAATATCATTATAATGTATTTATTTATAAGCCTAATATAATGACAAATGAAAAATATTGGTAAAATTATATTATCTAAAAAATCAGTTTTCACTTATCAAGATATTGAAAATATTTTATGAATAGAAAATATAAATACAATAAAAAGTTATTTTGCAAGATGAGTAAAAGCTTGAATATTTAAAAATATTTTTAAATGAATATATGTTTTAAATAATTATTCTCAATTAGAGTTAGCAAATAAATTAAAGCAAAATTCATATATATCTTTTGAAACTGTTTTAAAAAGTGAGTGAATTATTTTTCAGGATTATTGAAATACTATTTTTTTAGCAACTAATCAAAGTATTGAAAAAAATATATGAGAATATAATTTTAAATATTTAAAATTAAAAAATTCAATTTTACTAAATCCTATTGGAATAATAAATATGTGAAATTATATGATTGCTTCAAAAGAAAGAGCT
>DKNE01000025.1 GCA_002470645.1 Patescibacteria group bacterium UBA7396 | reverse complement strand
ATTCTATTTTATTTTTTAAAAAAATCAGTATAAATATATTACTGAAAGATGAAAGCTAAAAGATAAAAGTAAGATTATTTGTGTCTTTTAGCTTGTAGCTTTTAGTTTTAAAAATTTATTTTTTAATACAAACTACATGGTTGTAACAAAACAATTATTTGAAAATGAATTATATATAAATAAAATTAAAAAATTACTTGATACTCTTGAGATAATACCAAATTTATACAATAACTATTTACTTGCTTTTGTTCATAGATCTTTGGTAAATGAAAAACCAGATTTATCCCCAGAACATAATGAAAGATTAGAATTTTTATGAGATGCGGTTTTAGAACTGGTTATTACATCAAAATTGTTTCATGATTATCCAGATAAACCAGAATGACAACTCACAGACTATAGAAGTTCTATTGTAAAATGAAAACACTTGGCAGATGTCGCAAGAAAACTTTCTTTTGATGAATATCTTATTCTTGGAAAATGAGAAGAGTTAGGCTGAGGAAGAAATAACGATTATTTATTAGCAAATTGTGTAGAGGCATTTATTGGAGCAGTATATCTTGATAGTTGATACGAAATAGCAAAAGAGTTTATTTTAAAACATATTTATGCAAACTTAGAGAGGATTATTAATAATGATTTGCTGAAAGATTATAAGTCATTGCTCCAAGAATATACTCAAAGGATTTTTTATGTGACTCCAGAATACAAGGTTTTAGAAGAAACTTGACTTGATCATGAAAAAAATTATCTTTCTTGAGTATTTTTACGTGAACTTATGATCGGTACATGAAATGGATCAAGTAAGAAAAAATCTCAAGAAGATGCTGCGAAAAATGCATTTTTAAATAAAGAAAATATCGATAAAAAAAAGATAAAAAAATAGTTTTATATTCTAAAAGATAATGTTATGATTCAATTAATTTTTGCAGTGTATATTTTTTTACAAATTTTATATTTACTTGTTTTATTTGATGTTATTTTTTCTTGGATTTCTATTTTTATATGAAAACCAATAAGACCTCAATTTATTGCTCAGATATTAAACCCGATATATTTTTTTATAAAAAAACATATTCCAACCACGTTTTGACCGTTTGAATTTACTCCAATTATTGTATTATTAATGATTTGGTTTTTCCAATGAATTCTATTATCATTTTTCCCAGAAATATCTCGTTTTGTTCAATTATATAGCGTGATATAAAATTTTATTCATTCTTTTTAAAATTTATGTTAAATAAACAAGTAGATTATAAATTATTTTTTGCAGTATTTTCTCTTATCATTTTTGGTATGATTATGATTAGTTCTGTATCGGTATATGGGAGTTTTAGAGTAACAAGTATTTTGGAAAAAGCATGAAATATAGATGCAGCGTATAATTATTTTTACGTTATAAGAAATATTAGTCATATATTTATTGCTATGGTATTGCTTCTATTTTTAGTAAAAATACCCTATCATTTGTTTGAAAAATATTCAAAACATATTTTGTGAGCTAATGTGCTTTTAATGATATATGTATTACTTTTTTGAGAAACTCTTAATGGAGCAACCTGATGGATACAAGTTCCTTGAGTGCCTTTTTTGCTTCAACCAGTAGAATTTTTAAAATTTAGCGTCATTATATTTTTGGCATATTATTTTAAAAAATATAAAGATAAAATGCATTCTTTTCAAGATTGATTTATTCCATTTTTTTGATTATTATTTTGAGTTGTTATTATATTATGACTACAACCAGATTTTTGATCAATTATGATTTTATGACCAATTATGGTAATGATGTTTTTTATTGCTTGAGCAAGAGTGAAATATTTATTATCATTTCTCGCTTTGTGATTAGTGTTATTTTTATGAGTTTATAATATGTGAAAATATGATAAATCAGATCCTACTTCTAGGAATAAATTATCATATATCACTGATAGAATTGATAATTTTATTACTGATGAAAAAGAATTGATTAAAAATAAAACTATCAATTATCAAACAGAACAGGCTCTTATAGCAATTTGAAGCTGAGGATTTACTTGACTTGGTTTTTGAAATTCAATACAAAAATTTTGATATTTGCCAGAAGTTCAATGAGATTTTATTTTTTCTGTTATTATTGAAGAACTCTGATTTTTATGATGATTAGTTTTGTTGGGTTTTTATTCATTTATAGGATATAGGGGATATTTAATATCTTTTTATTCAACAGATTTATTTGCGAAATATGCTAGTTTTTGAATTACTACTTGGATTTTAGTACAAGCAAGTATTAATATATGAGTAAATCTAAATTTATTACCTCTTACATGATTAACGCTTCCTTTTGTAAGTTATGGAGGGTCAAGTTTATTATCACTCGTATTATGATTAGGACTCTTACTAAATATTTCTCGCTATATTGATGAAACAAAATGATTTAAATCTAAAACAAATAGTTTTTCTCATGAAAAAGTAAATTTATACTATTAATATAAACAAAAAAAAGACTCAAAAAACAGTCTTTTTTTTGTTTTTTTTGAAATTATATGATATATTATATCTAATAATAAAAATAAAAACAAAAATTATGATGAATACAAAAACATTTTGAGAAAAATATTATCTTCATTCACTTGCATTTTGTGTATTTGTATTTCTTATCTACACATTTTGATTTTATACATCATTTTTTTATAGTTCTATTTTAAACTATTCTTGAGTCTCTTCTGATCCTTTTGATGGAACAGTGTATCCTATTGAATATATTCCAAATCCTATAGAGCTCACATATGAACAAAGAAAACAAAAATTTGAAGAAATTGACTCAAAATATTTTATCAAAACACCTCACTATAATCCAAGTATTTTTTGAAAAGATTTAGAATTATTAAGTACTTTAAGCCCAGAATATAAAGATGTTATTACCCAAAAAGTACTCTATACGGTTCCTTATATGTCAACCTATAATTTTGATTATAGAGAGTATTCTTGAAGTCACCCAGGAATTGATATAGTAGTTCCAGAGTGAACTCCTGTTAAGAATATAGCTAATGGTTTTGTTATAGATACATGATATCAACCCTCTGGTTTTTGATATTATGTTTTGGTAAAACATTCAGATGTATCATATACATGAAAGACACAAACTTTTTATAGTTTATATGCACATCTTTCAAAAATTACCATTGATCAAGGAATAAAAATATCAAAGGGAACTCAGATATGATTAGTTTGAGAAAGTGGAACAGCAACAGTACCACATTTACATTTTCAAATGGATGTTAGTACTGCACCATATAGTCCATTTTGGCCGTTTAGTACGGCAGATATGAAAAAAGCTGGAGTATGATTTTTTGAAGCAATTAATATATGACTTGGGAAAGAGTCAGCGCTCATGTATACTATAAATCCACTAAAGTTTGTAAACGATACTTTTAATAATGTTTTTTATACTAATACCACAGAACCTCAAAAAACTCCAGAATCTATTCAAGAAGAAATTATTCCTCCGTTATGAGATAATCAAAATATTTCTTTACCAACAATATCAGACCCTATAATCGCAGAGGACACTTTGAATAATGTCCCTCAAGAGGAAAATAAATCAGAAAATGATAATACAACACTTGTGGTAAAAAAAGAAGATATGCTCAATTATGAAGTCGAACTATTAAGTGCTATTGATATTGATGATATTGTATTAAACGATAATCCAAATTTTAATACCTTTAAAGATACTAGTTTTGATACTTCAAAAGAAGATACTTCTTCTAGTATTTCATCTTCTATTATAGATAAACAAGATGAAGATATATGAAACCAAACTTGAAATGATATCGAGTTTGAAGCAATCAATGAAAGTATTTTTTCAGATATAAATAATACGCATAAGTATTATACTGAGTTAAAATATTTTAAAGATAATAATATTATTTCTTGATTTTCAGATGGGAGCTTTAAACCAAAAAATAATATTACGAGAGTAGAAGCTTTAAAAATAATATTACTTGCAAATAATATCACACCAATTAATGATGCACAGAGTAAATTTAAGGATATTTTAACAAATAGTTGGGAAAATACTTATGTAAATGCGGGTATAGAGCAGGGGATTATATCGGTTGGAAATATATATTTTTCTCCGTTAAGAAATTTTTCAAGAGTAGAGGCTTTAAAATTGATATTAACTTTAGGAAAAGTTAATATTGAGTTATGAGAGTGAACCCTTGAAATTGAGGATGTATCAGAGGAAGATTGGTATTATAATTATGTGAATTATGCAGTAAAAAATAATTTGATTGAAATGGAAAACGGTTTATTCGAACCAAATAAACCAATTAGTAGAGAAGAGTTAGTATCAATTTTATATAAATATATTCAAAAATAAAAAAAAATGTTTGCATATGCAAACATTTTTTTTTATATTTTTATGTTCGTTTCTAATTGAGCTTTTCACCTAGCAAGTTCAATTATATCAAAAGGAGATTTTAAAAGTCATATAAGACTTTCTGATAATATTTTTCATATAACAGCTCATGTTTCTACTATTCCAACTGAAAATCAAAGCATACTATCTCAAAATCATTGAGGATTATCTATTTTATGTAGAATATCTTTTGACCATTTTAGAGAAAGTCATTTGCTTGAAAAAAGTGAATTATTGTAAATATTATTTATAATTTCATCTCTGAGTTCATCAATTCATGTTTGAGTTTTTTCTTTCAGTTTTTCAAGAGAAATTACTTTATCTGCGAGAATAATAGATTGATCATTTGAGAGTTGAGAATCAATTTCTCATGATTGTGAAAGTCTTTGTATTTCTCAAATGAGAGCTTTTCTATATTCAATACTATTTTGAACATTTTCTTTTTTTATAATATTTTTTTTAAAATTTAGAAGTTCTCATAAAATATTTGTTGATATTTTAAATTCTGTCTCAATAGCACGTGATAGTCACTCAATTTGTTGATTAATATCATTTGTTTGAGGTTTTTCAACATTATATCTTTTATCTAAATTCATATAAAATTATTAATGATAAGGGATAATTATATAGTCAAATTATAGGAAAAACCAAATAATAATATCTTTACAAATTAAATAAAATACTTATTGTATAACTTTTAAATATTTTTCTACCTCTCACATTTCAGCTTTAGCAAGCTCTCAAAATTCTCAATCACCATTTAAATTTACAGTTCTTTTAAAATACATAAGAGCAATATTATATTTCCCCATAGCTTCTTCAAGATATCATAAATTAAGGGTAATAAGAGGATTTTTCCCATTAATTTGAAGTCATTTTTTTAGATATTCTCCAGCTTTTTCAAAATCTTTATCTTCCCTATGAATCCATCATAAGTATCAATAAAAAATTTCATATCACTCTTTATTATTAAATTTTTTTATTCATGTATTAGCCCATGAAATAGCATTTGACGTTCTTCATTCTAATATAGCATGATAAATTCAAAGAGAATAATCATCAATAGTAGCATCTTTTTCTTCTATTAAATATCAAAATACATTAATCATAGATCTTTTATCTCACGAAAGATAGTAATTATATGCAAGTTTTCTTTGGAGTTCTATCTTAGGTTCAAACCCATTTTTTAGTGCAGAATTAAAATATAAATTACTAGTGAGATAATCTTTTAATCTAAAATTTATATCTCAAAGCATATAGGTGATACTGACATCTTTTGGGTCCAGAGAATAGTATCTTTCTAAATATTTTTTTGCATGAATTAAATCTCAAAGCTCATAATATCACTTTCAAATAATTAATAATATAGGTTGATAATCTGTTTTTTGTTCTAACATTTTTTCAGATAAAAAGTTACTAATACTATAGAGTTTATCTTGAAAAAATGATCATATTATTAGCGCATCTTTATAATATAAATTTTCTATTTGAAAATTTTTATAATTTTGAAGTGCAAGATGAATATTTTTTAATTTTTGTGAACTGATTTCAGGGAAATTTTTGAAATATGTTTCATAATTTTTTTTACATTCATGAAAACTAATAGTACAATTAATAGCATTAATATAATAAAAAATATCTTCTTTTGAAAGTCATATGTTTTTTATTTCATGAGTAATATATTTTATTTCTTGAGCTGAAGTAAAATTAAGAGTATATAAGAGTGAAAATATATATTTTTCTTTTTCTTCATAACTTAAACTAGGAAGGATTTCTTTGAAAGTATTTCCGGCATTTTTAAATCTTTTTAATTCGAAATAAACTCATGCAAGTTTTTTTATAATTTGTTCATCATTTGGGCTTTGTCTAATAGCTTTTAAATATTCATTGAGAGCTAAAATAGGTTGGTGAGAGCTCGCATAAGTATCACCTCTTGCAATAGTTCATCTGAGAGAAAATCTTTTTCTTAAAATTTCCATTTGCTCTTCTTTATTTTTGTCGATATCCTCAAATAAAATAGATTCATCGCTATTATCATTTTCAGTGATATCAATTTCTTCACCTTCAATTTGAAGAGTCATGAGCTCATTTTTTATAATTTTTGTTTCTGTTTGGGGGAGAGTTGAATTTCACATATTATTGTAAAATACATATCCAATTCATCAAAAAACTATACTTAATGCTATGATAATAATTATTTTTTTCCACATAATATATTTTTACTTTTTAAATTTTTTCTATACTATAAGGCAAATTTATTTTTTTTCAATTTATAAATGTTTAAAAAAATAGCTTCTAATACTATATCACAAGTGCTTTCAAAGTTTTTAACGGCATTTATATCTATCTTTTTGATAGGAGTTTTGACAAAATATCTTTCTACTGAAATGTATTGACAATATAATAAAATATATAATTACCTAGCATTTTTCGCATTTTTTGCTGATTTGTGATTGTATACTATATCAATAAGGGAAATCTCAAAAGATAAAACACAAGCATCAAGAATTATTGGGAATGTTATGAGCTTAAGATTGATTTTATGAATTATAATATTATTTTTATCTGTCATAATTGCATTTTTTCTTCCTTGATACAACTCTGAATTGATGCTTATATCAATTTTAATAGTATCTATTTTTACAATTTTTAGTTTACTCAATTCTTCTGTTTTATCATTGATGCAAGCATTTATGAAAATAGAGTTTTCTCTTTTTTCGGTAGTATTTTGAAAAATAATTACTTTTTTATGTATTTTATGAGTTGTTTTTCTTTTATTTCCCAAAGAACAAACTCAAAATTTTGAAACAGCTTTTTTATGAATTTTATGCGCCGGACTTTTTTGAGTGATTATCAACTATATTTTAAATCTTTATTATGCAAATAAAATAGCAAAAATTACATTTTTATTTGATCGGGAGTATATGAAATATCTTTTTAAAACATCGCTTCCATTTTGAATCGCATTATTTTTAAGTGTAGTTTATTTTAAGGTAGATATCATATTATTATCGCTTTTAGAAACAGCAAATCAAGCAGATATTTCTATTGCGCTATATAGTTTACCTATGAAAATAATTGAAGTTTTGATGGTTATTTGAGTATTTTTTTTGAATAGTATTCTTCCTGTGTTATCTACTTTTTTTAAAGATGGAAATATGCAATGAGTACAAAAAATATTGAATAATAGTTTTCGTTTTTTATTTTCATTTAGCTTATTTATTATTGTCATGTGATTTATTTTTTCACAACATGTGTTAATGGTTATATCAACTCCAGAATATTTAAATCATGAACTTTATAGATATACTTCTTTAGATGCTCTTTTAGTCGTCTTGTTAGTGCTTTGATTTTATTTTATTTCATCTCTTTTTAATTATATTTTTATTGCTTCTAAAAATGAATCAATTCTCTTAAAAATTAATATTTTTATTACTCTTTTTAATATCATTTGAAATATTATTTTTATTCCAAAATATAGTTTTATGTGAGCAGCATATGTGACACTTGTGAGTCAAATATTGTTATTTATTTTAGGGTGGTATTTTTCAAGAAAAATAGCGTCATTTCATTTTCCTAAAAAATATATTTTTTTAAATTTTCTGATAGTGTGAGTTGTATTTATTCTCTGAACAAATATAGTTGATATATTTGATTTTTGATTCTTTTTAGAAATATTTATTTTTTGATGAATTTTATCAGTCGTATATTTTATTTTATGTATCCTTTTAAACAAGGACATCTTAAATAAAAAGCTCTTGTCTATTAAAGATTAGAGCTTTTCAATCAGTCAAGTAATCGAATTAATTTTTATAGTTTTATTAAAATTTTTATATGAGGTATTTATTTTTAATATTTTTTGTTGAGAATTATCACATCAACTAAAACTAGTATTGTTTCATGAAAAAATGATATCTATTTTTGTTGCAATATAAGTATTTGATCCATCAATAGTTTCACATTTTAATTCTGAAATTTTTGTTAACTCATTAATAAAATTAACACTGAAATCATTGATTGGGACAAGAGAACTTCAGCTAGTATAGGTGCCTTGTACACTTCCTGTTCATTCTGAAGAAATATGTATATTCCAAGCATTTGGGTAACTGAGTATTGCACCACTTCATATTCATTTTCACAAAAGAGAATTATTTCTTAAACTTTCTATTGATGTAAAAATATTGTTTGTGAACATTTCAGAATTTTGTTTGTCAATTTGAGAGGTAAAATTGACATTACTTGCTCATATCATTAATATTCATATAATGGCAATTACTACTAATAGTTCAAATAATGTGAATCAACTATAATTTTTTATCATAAAAAAATTTGCAAATAGATAAATTATGTGGTATACTCAGGAGGTAATTTAGATTATTCTAAAAAAATTACGATATTTTACAAGTTTATTTTTATTTATTATAATATTATGAATATGAAAACAAAAACATTTTTTGCTCTTGTATTAGCTGGAGCGTTCTCAGTACTTTGAGTTTCAGCAAGTGAAACAACATCAAGTACATCAACATTTTCTCTGAGTGAAGTAAAAGTTGCTTCTCAAAATAGTGTTTCTATTTCTTTTAATAAAGATGTATTAGAAGATGTATCTTTCTTTGAATTTTTATTAACACCTGCGTCAGATGATACAAAAGAAATTACATTATCTGATTTAACATTAACAGCACCAAATGTTTTAACAGCTACTACAGCTGAAGCATTACAAGCAAGTACTGATTATAATTTAGTAGTAGTATTTGCATCTGATAAAGATGGAAGTGTTATTGAAAATTGAGTTGATGGTATGGTTACATTTACAACTCCAGCAACATTTGAAGGAATGACTTCAGTAGAAGGAGGATTAAATGCCGCTCCAAGTGAAGCAAATGTATCTATGGAAACTACTCCATCTGTTCCAAGCGAAATGAATGTAGATTCGTCAGCATCAATGACTGAAGCAGCACCAGTAAACACTGAAGTAGCAGCAGCTAATGCAGAAGCATTACCACAAACTGGACCAACAGAAATCTTATTTGTAGTACTTGCATTGTTACTTGGATTAGGAATTTCTTTTATGAGAAAAAATGCATAATTATGAAATATAAAAAAAAGAATTGCTTTTAAGCAATTCTTTTTTTATATTTCAATTCTTTTCTCAACTCATATAAAGATTCAAATGATGGTAAAATTTTTTATGGTGACAAATCTGTTTAGTAATTGAATTACTTTTTTGTACACTTCTACTTTTTTTCCTATTTCATAGCTATTATCTAAAAATAAATCTCTAATAAGTAAAAATTTTTCATCTTTTTGTATTTTTGGATGCTGATTTGCTACTTTAAATATAAAATTAAGTTCATGATGTATGAGGGTTTCATTTTGTATTCTTTGTAAAAAACTTTCATTATAATTACTAAATTCAATCTTTCTGAGATGAATAATTTCAGAAAAAACTTCTTCATGTTTGGTAAGATATTTTTTAGTAATTTCATATAAAGAAGGTACTAAATGAGTTCTTTTTTCAAAGAGTAAAATGATTTGTTTTTCTAATCTTTTTAATTTTTTATCAAAAGATATTAAAAAAAGATTAAAAATAATACATATAACCAAAATGGATATTGATATAATGATTCACATGTTTTTTAGAAAAATATTATAAAGTATTTTTCAGATTTATACTAAAAAATCTATAAAAATCAAATATTAAAAATAATTTGATTTTTATAAAATAAATATTATACTACATAAAGCTATATAAAATATAGTTTTTATTTTGTTATTGTAATTATTATGTCTTTATTAAAGGCTCTTGAATGGAGATACGCAACAAAAATTTTTGATAAAAATAAGAAAGTTTCTGAAAATGATTTAGAAGAAATAATTGAAGCTTTTAGATTAACACCATCATCATTTTGACTACAACCATGGAAATTAATTGTGGTAAGAGATACAAAAAAAAGAGAAGAATTACTCCCAAATTCTTGGAATCAATCACAAATAATTGATGCTTCTCATTTACTTATTTTAGTAAGAATTGAAAATGCTGGAGATAAACTTGTTGACCAATATTTAGATGATATGGTGAATAAAACAGGAGCAACGAGAGAAAATTTAAAATGATATGAAGATATGATGAAATGATTTTTAAATTCTCTTTCTTTAGAACAAAAAAATGCTTGGGCTGATAGACAAGTAATGATAGCAAGTGGAGTTATGATGTCTTTATTAGCAGAAAAAGAAATCGATGCTTGTCCAATTGAATGATTTGATAGGGAAAAATATAATGAAATTTTATGATTAAATGAGAAATGACTATCATCAGTTCTTGTTTTACCAATTGGTTATAGAGATGAATCAGATAAATATAGTTCAAGACCAAAAATAAGATTTCAAACAGAAGATATCTTGATTAATATATAGAAAATATTTTTATAAACAAATTCCTGATATATTTAAAATACTATAATATTTATAGTATTTTATTTTGACTTTTAAAAAAATAATATTAAAATAACAACACTATATAAATTATAGTGTTTATTTTTTTAAAAACAAATATTATGACAATACAAAATAGTGAAAATACACTAGAAAATGCAAGAAAACAAATGAGACAAGCTTTTGATTTAAATACAGATTTTCAAAATGATGAAAATAAATTCCAAATTATTTCCTATCCAAAAAGAGTAATTGAGGTGAGTATACCAGTAAGAATGGACGATGGAACTGTGAAAGTATTCACATGATATAGAAGTCAACATAATGATTCGAGAGGAGCATTTAAATGAGGAATTCGTTTTCATCACGATGTAAATTTGGATGAAGTAAAAGCTCTCTCTATTTGGATGAGTATGAAAACAGCGGTGGTTGATATTCCACTTGGTTGATGAAAATGATGAATTATAGTAAATCCAAAAACTCTTTCTGTTTGAGAATTAGAAAGACTTTCAAGATGATATGTGAGAGAATTATATAAATATATTTGACCAGAAACTGATGTTCCAGCTCCAGATGTAAATACAAATCCACAAATTATGGCTTGGATGATGGATGAATATTCTCGTTTAGTAGGAGTGTATTCTCCAGGAAGTTTTACAGGAAAACCTTTAACTTCGGGATGAAGTCTTTGAAGAAATAAAGCAACAGCTCAAGGTTGAGTGTATGTATTACAAAAAATTTTAGAACTTGAGAATATTGCGCTGGCTTGAAAAAAAGTTATCATTCAATGAGCTGGAAATGCAGGATTGACTATGACAAGATTATTATCTGATTTATGAGCTATTATTATTTGAGTTGCAGATAGTTCAGGATGAATTTATAATGAGAATGGAATTAATTTAGATGAAGTAGAAAAACTGAAAAAAGAAAAAAGAGCAGTAACAGACTACGTAGATGCTAAAAAAGTTTCTTCAACTGAAATTTTAGAACTTCAAGCTGATATTCTCATTCCTGCGGCACTTGAAAATCAAATTACAAAAGTAAATGCTTGAAATATTAAGGCAAAAATTATTCTAGAACTTGCAAATGGTCCAGTTACAAAAGAAGCTGATGAAATCCTTTTTGCAAATGGAGTGATAGTTATACCAGATATTTTAGCAAATGCTTGAGGAGTAATGGTGAGTTACTTTGAACAAGTACAAAATAATATGAATTATTATTGGTCAGCAGAAGAAGTAGAGGAAAAATTAAAACAAAAAATGACTTTAGCAGCAAGTGAAGTACATGCAATTACTAAAAAATATAAAACATTTTTTAGATCAGGAGCATATATGATTGCTATGAAAAGAATTTTTGATGCTATGAAAGATAGAGGAGAAATATAAAAAATATTTTTGAAAAATATAAAAAATAACTATAATGAGAAATATTATCATTTAATAAAAATATTATGAAACACGAATTACCACTATTACCGTATGAATTAACTGCTTTAGAACCATATATTTCAAAGGAAACTTTAGAATATCACTATGGGAAACACCATAAAACATATGTAGATAATTTAAATAATCTCATCGTTGGAACTGAATATGAAACTTTATCTTTAGAAGATATTGTAAAAAAATCACTTTCAGGACCAATATTTAATAATGCGGCTCAAATTTGGAATCATACTTTTTACTTTTTTGGATTTTCTCCAAAAAGTACTTTGACTCCAGAAGCAAAAACTTTAGAACTTATTGAAAGAGATTTTGGAAGTTTTGAAAAGTTTAGAGAAGAATTTACAAAGTCTGCATTAGGAAATTTTGGTTCTGGTTGGACTTGGCTCGTTCTAAATGAGACCGGAAAACTAGAAATAATCAATACTTCAAATGCGGGAAGTGTATTAACTCATGAATGAAAAAAAGCACTTCTGACTTGTGATGTTTGGGAGCACGCTTATTACATCGATACGAGAAATGCAAGACCAAAATATTTAGAAAATTTTTGGCAAATCATTGACTGGAAAAGAGTAGAAGGTTTGATATAAAAAGAAAAACCTCTCCGATAATCGGAGAGGTTTTTTGATAAAATGAATAAAAAAAATTTGCTAAAATGAGAATTATTCTTATAATTAAACTATATTTTATATAGTAATTAAAAGATATGAGTAAATTTTATGATTTTTCAGCTCATACTATTTCAGGAAAAGAAATAAGTATGAAAGAATACGAAGGAAAAGTAGTAGTTGTAGTAAATACTGCAAGTAAATGTTGATTAACTCCACAATATGAATGATTAGAAGATCTTTATAAAAAATATAAAGATGATGGTTTAGTAATTCTTGGATTTCCATGTAATCAATTTGGAAATCAAGAACCATGAGATGAAAAATCTATTTCAGAATGATGTTTAATTAATTATTGAGTAACATTTCCCATGTTTGCAAAAATAGAAGTAAATGGAAAAAATACACATCCAATTTTTGTATATCTGAAAAAAGAACTTTCATGACTTTTATGATGATGAATTAAGTGGAATTTTACTAAATTTCTTCTTGATAAAAAAGGAAATCCAATCAAAAGATTTGCACCAACTACAAAACCAGAAGAGATGGAAGAAATTATTTTGGAATATTTAAAAAAATAAATATATTGATTATAACTTAACTTTTAAAAATATTTATGACAACACACGATTTAATAATAATATGAGCTGGATCAGCTTGATATCCAGCTGGAATGTATGCTTCAAGATACAAAATTAAAAATATAATTATCTGAGCTCAACCAGGATGAGCTTTGGCGACTTCACATAAAGTAGAAAATTGGCCAGGAGTTATTTCAGCACCAGGAAAAGAGATTATGGATAATTTTAAAGCACACGCAGAGGAATTTGGTTCAGAAATTTTAAATGAAATGGTAACAGATTTAGAAAAAAAATGAGATATTTTTTATGTAACAACAAGTTCTGGAAAAGAATTTTCAGCAAAATTTGTAGTGGTTGCAACAGGAAATTCTCATAAACATCTTTGAGTAAAATGAGAGGAGGATTTCTTAGGAAAATGAGTTTCATATTGTGCAACTTGTGATGGAAATTTCTTTAAAAATATGACTGTTGTAGTTGCTTGAGGATGAAATACAGCTTTAACAGAAGCAATTTATCTTTCAGATATTTGTAAAAAAGTATATTTAGTTCACAGAAGAGATACTTTTAGAGCAGAAGATACTTGGGTAGAGCAAGCAAAAAAAAGAGAAAATATTGAATTTGTATTAAATGAAGAAATTAATGAAATTGCGGGAGGTTTTTTTATGGAAAAAGTAGTTTTAAAATCAGGAAGGGAATTACCAGCAGAAGGAATATTTGTTGCAGTTGGAACCAATCCTAATGTTTGAGTAGTAGAAAAACTTTCTCCAGAAAAAGATGCTGAATGATGTTTGGTTGTTGATAAAAGACAACAAACTTCAGTTCCATGACTCTATGCTGCTTGAGATGTAACAACCAATTCAAATAAATTTAAACAAACAATTATGAGTGCTGCTGAATGATGTTTGGCTGCTCACTCAGTTCATGAAGATATTATTCGAGGATAAGAAAAAACCAGTGTTGAAAAACACTGGTTTTTATACGCGAAATCTTGGAGGACGAATACCAATATCCTCATCAGGATTTGCCTTTTTTAACGCGGCATACCATTCTCTATCATATCTTAATAATATTTCTCTGCGTTTATTAAGATATACTCCCCATAATGTATAGTTTTCTTTTGCTATAAAAAAAGAGAGAAAATATAAGACGCAAATCAATATAAGGTCATTTTTTTGATCATTTCCTCCATTGTATAAAACAAAAAGAAAAATACTCCCAAAAGTAAAATATAAAAAAATTAGTTTTTTTCTCATTTATGAGACTCCTTTAATTTAAAAAAACTATAAAAAATATAATGATTTTTTTTGTAAATGCAATTTTTTTATTTTTCCCTTACTATAAAAATAAAATACGTCAATATTTTTTCTCTAAAAAACAATATTTATATATTTGTAAAGTTTTGTAAAAGTATATAATGTAAAAAATTTATACGTAACTTTATTATATATGAAAAAAATAACGGCTCTTTACACATCATCCCTTGAATTGTACCAAAAACATAAAAAAATATTTTTGTGAGTTTCTGGTATACTTTGATTATTTTTGATTGTGATTTTGTTTTCTTTTTTTTATAAATGAGTATCACCATCTTTTCAAGTTTCCTCTGCCAACTTTGATCTTGGGATAAAAAAACTTCCGTACAATGTAAGAACGATTGATATCACTTTTTCAACTAACATTTGAGTAGAAAGCGTATCAAAAGATATTTTTAAAATTACTCCAGAAGTACCATGAGTTCTTTCACTCAGTGCACCAAATACACTGAGTTACAAAATGGATGAATCTCTTCGTATCGGACAAGATTATACGATTCAGATTTCAAAAAATCTTCTTTCTGAAAAAAATACGTGACTCGAAAATGATATAGTTTATATTGTTTCTGCTGTTGCTGGAGCAAGAGTGACTAAAATTCTCCCAGAAGAAAAATTAGAAGATCTTTCTAAAAATATGGCAGTATTTTTTAATATTCCTCAAATTTCACTCTCTTCGCTTCAAGATAAAAATAATCTTCCATGTCCTATTGCCATCACACCAAAAGTAGATGGGAAATGTTCTTGGACCACGACTTCAGTTCTTGAATTTATACCAAAAATTTCTTTTGCTGGAGCTACAAAATACGATTATAGTATTATTTCTTCTGGGATGAATTATCCTCTTGAATGAACTCTAACTGGAAGTTTTGTGACTCCAAATTTAGAGGTATCAATTTCAGATACATTTCTTCCAAAAGATTCTATAAAGCTCACATTTAATTATCCGGTTTCTCTTTCTGAAATAGAAAAAAAATTGAGCGTATACTCTCCAGATCTAGAGAAAAAAGAAACTTCAAATTGGGTGAAAATGAATGTTATAGTTGAGCCGGTTTTGTTATCTGAAAATCAATTTTTGATAAAACCAAAAGTAGGGGCATTTTATTATAATACACAATATAAAATTGATATTGAAAAATGACTTCTTCCAAAATATGGAAATATTCCATTGCAAGAAGATATTTCAAAAACTATAACGGCAACTTCATTGTTGTCTGATATACAAAATTTTCAAAATATGTATTCTCAAACAGGAGCTCTTGTTGATACTCAAAATATTTATATTTCTGATGGAGAATATGCCTTTCACTATCTTCCAGTAAAAAACATATTTTTCAATATTTCATTTTATGAAGAAGTCGCACTTGATAAAAATCTTTTTTCTTTTCAAAAAATATGAAATTCATCAAAAAATGTTGATTTTAAAATTAGTTACGTACAAGAAGAAAATGATAAAAAAGAAGTAGTTGAAAATAAAACAAAAATTCGTCTTGAGCTATCTCAAAATCTTGATACAGCATCTGAGTATCAATTAAAAATCTCAAAAATAGCCAATAAAAACCTTCTTGATGATATTATAATGCCATATAAAACTGCTCCAGAACTGAAAATACAGGGGTATACTTTTGTAGATTACTCAAAATCGTGTTTGTATCTCAATAATCGTTTACCTTATGATCTTGAAAATACAGCATTTACCTTTTCTCAATCATGAGTAGTAAAAAATGTTTCTTTAGGAGAGTATATTCATGATTGGGAATTTGAAAGAAGTTTAGAGGAACTTTCTTTTGAAGAAAAAAATACGAAACTTACTCAAGCTGGATATTGTCCATCTGCACCAGAATGACAATTTTTATATGCTATTCAAACGAGACTCAATCCAGAAACCAAGTATAATTTTTCTATTTCTGCTTTAGAAGATTTGTATGGAACTTCTTTAAAAACACCATTTCAAAAAGAGATAAAAACAGGAAAAATAAGAGAAAGTGATAAATATGTGTACACACAATTTAATAATTTTACCAATGTTTTTCCTACGAATGTGCCAATGGTAGTCAATATTCAAACGATTCATACCGATGCCGTTTATGTTGATGTGTGTGAAATGAGTTATGATGATTACGTAGTATTTTTAAAAAATCCATACTGAAATTTTAGCTCTTGTTTGAAAAAAACGAGTAAACAATTACCAGTGAAAAACCATCTTTGGAATCTTTCGTATAATAAATTTGATTTAGAAAAAGATATTTTATGATATAAAAGTAGTGCATATTTTATAGGATTTGAGATCTTTACTGACGCTTCTAAAACCAAACCAGTATCATATGACACGAATAATTATCTCAAAAATATGATAGTGAGAACCAATATGGGACTCGTTTTAGAAAAAGCATCAAATACTTCACTTTTATTTGCTACAGATTTAGAAAAACATACGGAAATAGATAAACTCAATCTCGAATTTTATGATTATGATTTTAAAAAGACAACTATAAAATATACTTTTGATGCAAAGAAAAAAGTGTATGTGATTGATTCTGATCTTTCATGAGTAAGTTATATCACGGCAAAAAAGGATGATTATTATGGATTTATTGCCTGAGAAGACTTTTTTTCAAATTATGATTTTAAATATGTATCTGGAATGGATAGTTCTCAGAAAAAATATGCGTATGTGTATACTGATAGACCTATTTATAGACCAGGAGATGAAATATTTATAAAAGGACTTTTGAGAGAATTTCATTTTGATGGATATAAAAAATCATCATATGCTTCTGGGACTCTTGTTTTGATTGATGAAAATTGGGAAAATTATAGAAGTATTGAAGTAACAATAGATGCGAACTCAAATTTTTCTGGAAGTTTTGTGATTCCAAAAGATTCAAAGCTTGGAAATTTTCGTTTCGAATTCAAACCAAAAACAGGATATGAATATATTTATACCAATGGATTTTTTAGTATTGAAGAGTATAAAAAACCGACCTTTAAAGTAGATATAGAAAGTCCTAAAAATGATGTACTTTTATGAGAGAAAGTATCTTTTCAAATCGCTCCAAAATATTATTTTTGAGGAAAACTCGTTTCGAGTCAATGAAAATACTCTATTCTCAGTCAAAAATACTTTTTTGATGCAAAAGACTATGCAGACTATCAATTTGGTGATGGAAATGCTTATTTTGATTGTATGTATTGGGGGTATTGTAATTATTCAGATGCATTATATGGATGAGTTTCTGAGTTTAAAATAAATGAAAATGGAGAACATTCATTTGAATATAGTTTTAGTAGTGATAAAAATGATGCTGAAAAATTGTATACATTTAACTTTGATATAGAAGATCCAGATACGAAAAAGACTGTTTCAAATAGTGTTTCAAAAGTACTTCATACGACAGATGCGTACGTTTGAGTGAAAGCTCATTATTATAATGATCAGAAAAAGGGAATTGATTTTGAACTTGTTACTCTTGATTTTGATGCAAAACCACTTCCATATAAAAATATAAAAGTAGAACTGATAAAAAAAGATTACAAACAAGTAAAAAAATTATGAGTAGATGGGGTTTTTTATAATGAGTATGCAGAGGAAAATATTATCGAAAAAACTTTTTCACTTATTAGCGATGAAAAATGATATGTAAAGCATAATATTGTATCAAAAAATTCTTGAGAATACGATATAAAAGTGAGTTATACCGGAAAAAATAATCAAACTTTTTCTTCTACAAGTAGAGTGTATGTTGCCTGAGATGATTATATTTCTTGGAGAAATGATAATAATAGTGTTACTGAGCTAGAAGCTGAAAAAATTACCTATGCTCTTTGAGAAACAGCAGTGTTTACTTTAAAATCTCCAGTAGATAATGGAAAAGCACTTTTTGTTCTTGAAAAAGACGATGGAATTTTAGATTATTTTGTTCACGATATCACTTCTTTTGGGGATAAAATAGAGATTCCTCTTACTGAGAAATATTATCCAAATATCTATATCAAAGCATTTTTAATCGGTTCTCAAAAGGATAATCCTCTTCCAGTATATAAAAGAGCTTTGTGAGTTGTAAAAGTTTTGAGTGATTATAAAAAACTCAATATTTCTCTTCTTACCGATAAGAAAAACTATAAACCAGGAGAAAAAATGCAAGTAACTATAGAAGTCCTTGATAAAAATGGAAAAGTGGTTCCAAATGCCAATGGAAGTCTCTCTATAGTGGATGAAAGTGTTCTTGCTTTAAAAGGAAATCCTCGTAAAAATCCATATTCATTTTTTTACGATATGAAAAGATATTTATGAGTAGAAACGCTTTCTAACTTGAGATATTTAGTTGATAAATTAGAAGTAAAAGATACCAGTGACGGAGAAAAATGATGAGCTTGAGATGGAGTAAAATGATGAGATACTAAAAAACTTAGATGAAATTTTAAAGATACAGCTTTTTGGCTTTCAGATTTTACTACAGGTACAGATGGAAAAGCACAAATTTCTATTCCTGTGATGCCTGATAATCTCACTACTTGGGTACTCGAAGCTCTGGTAACGACTCCAGAAGATAATAAAGTTTGAATTACTTACGAGACGGTGATGACTACAACTCCTGTAATGATAGAAGATAATCTTCCAAGATTTTTATCTACTTGAGACAGTATTACATTTTCTCCAGTAGTTTATAATAGAACTGGAAAAGATATGGAATTTAAAGTTGACTTGGAGGCAAGTGGAGGAAATTTGAAATCCATTGCAAAAACAGTATTTATTAAAAATTGAGAATCACAAAAGGTAGATTTCTTATTTGATGTTAAATCAGCTTCTGAGTGGAAAAATTTTGATATTGCTCAGATAAAAGTGAGAGCACAATCAAAAAATCAATGAGATCTTTCAGATGGAATTATAAAAAATATTCCTATCTATGATACTTCTACTATAGAAACTGTTTCTACTGTTGGAAAAACATCAAATCTTAGTTTTGATGAAAAAATCGATACTTCGAGTGTTTTAAAAAATACTCTAAAAATCTCTGTCAATTATTGAGCTACTCTTTTGAGTTATCTTCTTGATGGAATGGAATATGTAGCTTCTTTTCCATACGGATGTTCTGAACAAAAAACTTCAGCACTGATGCCACATATTTATTTGAAAAAACTCTATGAAAGTGCTTGAGTATCATATGATTTAAAAACAAAAACGATAAAAAAATATGTTGATACGCAAGTCTGATATAAAGATATTTCTGTTGATGAGGCAATAAAAGATTATATTTCAGAAATAGGGAAGTTCCAAAATAGAGACGGAGGATTTATGTATTGGTATGATACTACCTACAAAGTTTCTGATACCCAACTTTCAGTATATCTCTTGAGTTCTTTTTCTCAACTTGAACAAGTTTGATACCAAATCAATCAAAAAATGATGACTGAACTGAAATCATATCTGAAAAATCAGTTTACTCAAAAATCTATTTGTTCCGATACTATAAGTCAAAATTGTATGGCACTCGATACCAAGGTTTTCATTTTATGAGCATTGTATGATGCTGACCCAAAAGATGGGGAAATATATAAAATGTACTCAACGCTTCCAACAGAAAAATTATCAAAATTGGTACACCTTGATCTTATTTCTAAACTTCTTTCTATTCCAACACTTGGAGTAACACAAAAAGATACTTTAGAAAAAAAAGCTATTACATTTACCAATGAAATCATTTCTAATGAACTTGTATTTAATCCAAGGTGAGCATTTTTAAGTAATTCAAATACTGCTTGAAGACTTCAAAATACAGCAAAATTTTTAGAAATAATAGCTCGTATGGGAAGTGAAAAAATCAGTGATATTGAAAGTGTGAGTGATAATATGCTTCGTTTTATCTCAAGCTCAAAAATGAATAATGGATTTGGTTCCACTCTTGATAATGCTAATATTATCCAATCTTTAGCGTATTATGTAGAAAAAACTCAAAATATTTCACAAACTTCTTTGATGGGAAGAATACATTTGAATGGAAAAGAAATAAAAGCACAAAAAATAGATACAAAAAATGTATTTGAAATATTTTCAACCGATCTTGAAAACAAAGATATAGCATCTCTCAATACTCTTAATTTTGAGGTAAATGGAAGCGGAAGTTTGTATTATGATATACAGATGTCATACCATATTCCATCAAAAAATATTTCTGCGTCAGATGAGTGATTTTTTGTAGATAAAAAATATTATTTATTTCAAGAATACAAAAAAATACAATCACTCAAAGATGAAGAATACAAAAAGTATTTAAATTGAGAAATCACACTTCATGAACTTAAATATCCTCGTGAAGTAGTTGACTATTTAGTGCCAATTCAAAAGGCTAAAGTTTGAGAACTTGTTTTAGTGTACAATACAGTCGTAACTAATGAAACCAGAGACCAAGTAGCTTTTGAAAGTTTTATTCCAGCAGGAAGTGAAATAGTAAACACCAATCTGGCTACTGAAACTCAAACAGTAACTGATATTGCTACCAATTTTTCTTTGGATAGAAAAGAGTTTAGAGATGAAAGATATTTTGCTTGGAAAAGTGAGCTTCAACCATGAATTTATAATTTTTCATATACCATTCGTTTAACTCATGCTTGAATATATCAAGTAAAACCAACTCACGTTTCAGAATTTTATAAACCAGAAGTTTTTGGAAGAAGTTCATGAAATGACTTTAGAGTAGAATAAAAAATAAAAGCAACTTATAAGTTGCTTTTATTTTTTTTCCCATTTTTTTGCCCAATCTTCCAGATTTTTAATATTTTGGGTAAAACACATTCATTTGTCAGTAAGACAATAAATAGTTTTATTTTTCGTATTTTCTTTGATATGACTTCCTACAAATCAAAAATCTTCCAATTCTTTGAGTCTCGAAGATAAAATACGAGGATTAATTCCACCTAAACTTTTTTCTATATCAGAAAAACACTTACATCAATCAGATATGGATTTGATTATAAGTAATACCCATTTTTTCCCAATAAAACTAAAAATATCAGTTACAATACATTCTCATTGCTTTCAATCAGCCATTTTTCCAAAAGTTAAAAATAAATTTACTATATTTTAAATATTATTTGTTTTTTTTCAAATTTTTTATAAAATCTATGAAAAAATATTATTAATAAAAAGATATGTATTCAATACACGATGAAGAAAAAATAAAAGAACTTTTTGAAGAAAATAAGATTCCCAAGTTCAGATACGCACAAATAGAAAATGCGATTTATAAAAATTTTGTAACGGACTTTTCAGAAATTCAGACTATTCCAAAAGAAATAAGAACTTTTTTAAATGAAAATTTTTATTATACTTCTTTAGAGGTTGATCATATTGTTACGTCTGAAAACGGACAAACAACCAAAATTCTTTTTAAAACAAAATCTTGAGACCTCATAGAATCAGTAATTATGAGACATTTGAGCGGAAGAAATACGCTTTGTGTGTCTTGTCAAGCGGGATGTCCGATGGCGTGTACTTTTTGTGCTACTGGAAAATTAGGATTGAAAAGAAATTTAGAATTTTCTGAAATTATTGAGCAAATCATGTATGCAGCAAAGCTTTTAAATGATGAATGAGCAGTTCTTAGAAATGTAGTTTATATGGGTATGTGAGAACCATTTTTAAACTATGACAATCTCAAAAAATCTATTGAAATTGCGTGTAATCAAAAAAAGATAAATCTCGCTAATAGAAGAGTTACTGTTTCAACATGCGGAATTGTTCCAGGAATTAAAAAATTTATGGTAGATTTTCCTCAAACTTCACTTGCTATATCTATTCATGCGCCTAATGATGAAATAAGAAAATCAATTATGCCAGTTGATCATACTTATAATTTAGAAAAACTTATGACTGCACTCGATGAATATGTAGCAAAAACCAACAAAAGAATTTTTTATGAATATATTATGCTCAACGGAGTGAATGATAATATTAAATTAGCATATGAACTTGGAAAACTTTTGAAATGAAGATTGGCTCATGTAAATTTTATTCCATACAATCCATGAGAATGAGCATGATGAATAGAATATAAAGCGACTCCAAGATTTCTTATAGAAAAATTTCAGAGAGTTTTAGATGAATTTTGAGTTCCATCAACCATCAGAGCTACGATGTGAGATGATATTGATGCGGCATGTTGACAACTTGCAAATAAAAAAAATGAGGAAGAATAATTCTCATTTTTTTTCTTTACTTTTCCCAAAAAAAAGATATAACCATCATATATTTTATACTCTTTTAATTATTTTATGGATAAACTATTTTATAAATTATTTTTAGTTATTTTACTTTGATTAGGTTCTTTATATTATGCATTTCCTTGGTCAGCTTATGATATGGATGTTCCTTTTTCATGACAAGATTATAGATTAGGACTTGATTTACAATGATGAGTAGAACTTGATTATAAAGTAGATTTAGCTCAGGTACAACAAGAAGAATGATATACAATTTCAAGAGAAAACTCAATTCTTGAATGACTTAAATCTATCATTGATAAAAGGGTAGAAGCTCTTAATATCAACGATTCAGTGATTACTACAGCAAGTTATTGAGGAGAAAAACATATTATTGTTCAAATTCCTTTAAAATGAACGAATAAAGCAGAAAATGATTTAAATATAAAAAGAGCAAAAGAAGCCATCTGAAGAGTAATGAAAATAGAGTTTAAAGAAGCAAGAAAAGAAGTTACTCAGGCAGATTTAGATGAAAGACAAAATTTAGCAAACCAATTATTACAAGAGCTAACAGAATCAAATTATGATTTTTCAGTGACACAACTTAAATATAAAGATACCTATGAAAATGTTTCAGCAGGAACTTTATCATGAACTTTACAAGAATTATCAAAGTATTTTACTCTTACAAAAGAAAATATTTCAACAGGAATTTATAATAAAATTCTTACCTGAACATGAATAGAAGGGTACTCTTTTTCTAATTGAGAAATTCAACAAACTGTAGATACCGGTTTTTGGGTAATTGATGTTAACAGTTTTTCATGAGAAGTTCTTGATTTTGATTATGCATTTATATCATCTCAACCATCTTCATGGAAACCAGCACAAGATTCAAAATGAAGAATTTTAAATGATAAATATTTTGTTAATTCATCAGTTCAATATAATCAAGCATTTCAACCTATGGTAGAATTGACTTTTAATACTGAGTGAGCTGAGATTTTCTGAGAATTAACTACAAGATTAAAATGACAATCTATTGCTATATTTGTTGGATGAGAAATGCTTACAGCACCGGTTGTAAACGATGCTATTTTAACTGGAAAGGCAGTAATTACAGGAACATATACACCAAAAGAAGCTGCACAACTCTCAAATGATATTAATACTTGAGTAGTTCCAGCACCAATTTATCTTACTTCTGAAAGAACTATAGATTCAAAATTATGAGCAAACTCACTGATTCAACTGATTGAAGCAGGAATATGGGGATTTATTATTATTTTTGTGTTTTTGGTTGCTATTTATAGAGTTGGGTGATTTTTATCAGCAGTAGCTTTATTTATTTATATAGCTTTGGTTTTAACAATTGTAAAAATGTTTTGAATTGTATTAACCCTTGCTTCTATTGCTGGGTTAATACTCTCAGTTGGTATGGCTATTGATGCAAATATCTTAATTTTTGAAAGAATTAAAGATTCTATTGCCTCAGGTCAAAAAATAGATAAAGCGATTAAAGAATGATTTGAAAAATCTTGGTCCGCTATATGGGATTCAAATCTTACTTGAATTATCGTAGCTCTTATATTATTTATATTCTGAGTAAACATGATTAAATGATTTTGATTTATGCTTGGGATAGGTTTAGTAGTGAGTTTATTTAGTGCGATGTTTATATCAAGACTTTTCATTTTAGTTATTGCAAAAAAGAAAAATTTAAATCTTAATTGGTTTTTGGGGATCAAATAATATAAAATTTGTATTTTATAAAAAATTACTATAATCATAAGTAATTTTATAGATTAAATGTTTCATATGAAAATGATTTTGAAAATATTATGTATATGAGTAATATTTTATTTACACTATTTTTCTTTTGTGTACTGAGCAATTCAATCTGTAGAATGTTCCAGTAGTGAATATTTTTCACAAACATGTACTCAATGTTTTCATCAAGATACACCTATTTATCAGTGAGGAATTATAGCTTGATTAAAAGATACTTGGTATACTTTTCAATCAAATGGAAGTCGTGCTTATTTAGATGAAAACCCTATTTCATCAATTGTAAAAATAAATCATTTTTATAATAAAGGAGAGGTTTATACTTCATCATGATCATTTGAATTTTCTCCTAATTTAAGAGATTGAGACCCAAGTAATTGAGAAATTTATACTGATTCAAATGGAAGACAGTATATGGATTTTCTTCCTGGAACTTCATGAGAAATAGTAAGATCTCAAAATGATTTTTATATCGAACTTCAAAATATTTCAGATGATATTAAACAAAAGTGAAGAACACATCCTATATTTGAATTTTCTTATAATATAGAGTTTTATAATCTTCCAAATACTTCTACTCAAAGACATCATCAAGAGTGTATATTATACTATCCTGCTTGGTGTTGAGATGGAATTTTGTCTGATGGCGAAGTCTGTGATTATGGAATTCTTCCATGAAATTCATGATATAACCCAAATTGTTCACAAACATGTACTTTTTCAAATGCTTGTGAAATATGAAATATAAACCTTCCTCTTTCTCATACTATATCATCAGATACTTTATGATTATGTCAATCATGAAAATGAGTTGGAGATTTTAGTGCATTTGAATCATGAGATAGTATTTATTATAGTTGGAGTTGTGATAATTCAGATATTTGAGGTACTTGTCAGGCAACATATATAAAACCAAAAGAACCTATAATAATTCAAAAAACTTCTTGTGAAAGGGGAAATATAGAACTTCCACTTAATAAAGAGTTATTACAAGAAACTTCATGATTGTGTAAAGAGTCAATACCCGTAAGTAATTTTAAATCAAATAAGGTGGATAATGTGATTTATTATATGTGGAGTTGTTGAAATTCTACTATAGGATGAAATTGTCAAGCAAGTTATGAAGAACCTATTATTTTAAAAGAAGTAGTTGAAGTTCCTAATTGTGAAATATGAAATTTACTTCTCCCTTTGACTCAAGAATTAAAACCAAATTCTCCTTGATTATGTAGGGATTGAGAAAGAATATGAAATTTTTCAGTAATGAGGACTGTAAAAAATTATACGTATACTTGGAGTTGTGGAAACTCAAAAATATGAGGGGCTTGTTCAGCTCAATATATTCCTACTCAATGAGAAAAAGAAATTACTATGATGACAAGTATAAAAACATGACCAGATAAGTATTTTCTTGTACTTTTGCTTTCTTTTTTATTGTGAGTTATATTTTTTAAATGAAAGTACTTTTTATTTACTAATAAAACATTATGACAAAAAAAATAATATTTTGAGTTATTATTCTATCTATTTTTATTGGAATATTTTTTTTCATAGATTTTTTAAAAAATAGTACTCCTCAAGAGTTATCAAAAAATTATACCAATACAGAAACACATCATAATTGAAAATTAGTGAGCGAAATATTATCAAAGAAGAATTATGATTTAGTAGGGATAAATCCCGAACAATATGCAAATTTTACAGATTTTTTAAGAGATTTACAAGCCTATGAGTGAGTTAATATTAATCTGCTTGAAGATAAATTTTGAATATGAATTTTAAAAGAGGATACCACGATTTACATATCCTTTGATTTACAAAAAGATATTGAAACTTTCCAAGATGAAACAAACAAAAACCTAGCTATATTAGATATTTACCAATCATATAAGAATTGACTCTTATATTGATGAGTAAACTCATCAGGTTCTACAAGAGTTATTTTTGCTTCTGACTATCAAAAACATCCAGAAGCACCAGAACTAAGAAAAATTTTTTCTAAAAAAGAAAATGTTTTTAAATACGTAGAAAATTTAGAAAATCAGGCAAGATTATCACTTCCTAAAAAAGAACTTTTATCATATTTATATGATTTGACGTGAGATTATAAAAATGCAAATAAACTCAGAACTGAATTATGTCCAGAACAAGATTGTGAAAAACAAATCCAAGTTTCTGTGGAATGAAAAGTTGTTGATAATAAATGAAAACCAGTATCAGAGGTAAAAATAGAGCTTTTAAATGATCCAACTATTTCAACTCTTTCTAAAGAAGATGGGACTTATTTTCTGACTTTTAAAATATTTCCATTTGCTCATTTAAGATTTAAATCTGTAAAAACTTGATATTCTGACTGATTTGCAAATTATAGTTTAGATGTTTCGAATCGTAGCCATGAAAAAATTTGGTTTGATTTTTCTATTCATAAGCCTAAAAATACTCTTATATTAACACAAAAAGATATAGTTACTCGTGATGAAAAACAGTATTATTTATTTAATGATGAAAAACAATCAAAATATTATATTCCAGTTGATGGACTGTATACTATAGATGGAAAAAATTACTCTGGGAAAGAGATATTATTGTATTCATATTATTTTACAAAAGAAGATGATACATCAAATTTATTACAAAATGATACTTTTGATGATGTTCTTTGATACCTTGGAAATGCTATGGAGACTTATGGTATGCCTTATATTCAGATACTAAATGCAGCAGATCAAAATCTTTATATAAAATCTTCAAATCCTATGATTTTACAAGACCAAGTATATCATATGCAAGAACTTTATGATAATTCAGATCAAATATATCAAGCTGTGACACAAGAAGATATGAAATTTTTAGTTGAAAAAACAAAAGCATTATGATGATATCCGATTGATTATGATTTTCTTGTGCAAAATAATCTTCTCAGATGGCCGGCTCGGTGGTCTCTTGATAGAACTACATGAATATGGTCAAATGTATGACATAAAGTTTTAGATGAGACAGGAAAAGTAGAACTTCCATTTTTTCACATACAAGAAAGTATAAAACAAAAATAGTTTTGACTTATGTATTCTTTTATGTAATAATATCCCTGTTTATATTTTCTAACTTAAATATATGAAAAAAATATATATATGATTATGAGTAATGTTTTTTCTCATACTTTCAGTTTTTATTTATTCTAAAGATAGTCTTTTTTGAGTGAATAATCAATTAAAGTCTTCTTTGACAAAAGTTTCATCGAATGCTGATTATAGCTGTTCTACTACTGCATCAAGAAGAAATGTTGATTTACCATGTGAAGTCCCAAATGATAATTCTACTTGTGAATATGAAACCATAGATGGAGGGAAAGTTGCAAAAACTTGTTATTGAATCGTAGCTACTAATGTGTATGTATCATATATTACTGCTTGTTCAATGTGATGAGAAACTACTACAAGTGGATCATCAGAAATGTTAGAGGAATATATATCACAATCAAAAATGTGTAGTGTAGAATTTAACCCATGTGATGCTTCAAAAGACCCACAATGTTCTATTAATAATGACCCAGAAGACCCAATTACTGACCCAGAGGATGGAGATAAGAAAATAAATGACCCAGTTACTGACCCAAATGATTGTAATTATAAATGGGGAGAATGTAAGCTTATATGAATGTGGTCACCAACTGGAAAAATATCTTGTAAACAAACATGAGAACTTATTTATTCGCCAGAATGAAAAACATGTCCGGCATCTGCTGAAAATGAAGTATTTATTTCAATGAATTTAGATTCACCATCAGCTGATTGTGATAATACATATGCAAATGATAAAGATATTTGTAATGTAAAAGTATGATTTACTATTGATTGACAATTAAAATGATGAAAAGAAATTGCTTGGAAATGACAATCTTCAAGAGTATGAGCTTTTCAAGATGGAAATGGGTTTTTAGCTGATAGAACTGTGTTATCTACACAATGAGAAAAAGCATTATCTTTTGATTCTATGCCAATTGCTATTCAATCAAATGATTGATTTACTGTCCATGTTACTTCAGTATCACCAGTATTTACATCAAATGGGATTATTACTTTTCAGGCTTGATGACAAACACAAGCACCTCGTTTGAGTATTAAAAATATTGCATATAATTTTAAAAAACCTTATATAGGACTTTTAGAGGCAAAAACAAAAGATGATACATGGGATGGATTACCAACTTTATGAGAAACATCAGATTATAGAATATTACCTCAATGAGAAATAGAGGATATCACTATTTCTGAATATAAATTAGATGTGACTAAAAATAATATTAAAACATATTCACTTCAAACTCCAAATACTTTAACTTTATCATGATTCACTACTTTATCATGATTTACCGATATAGAAAAATGAGTTACTTTTTCTTGAAAAATTCTTTCTGAGATATATCAATCACCATGATTACAAGTTCAAAAACCTATTATCAGTTATAAATTATCAAATAAACAAGTAAAATATTATTTATCAGAAACTTCTGATCCAAATGATAATAATCCTCTTATTATCTGATGAGGAATTACTTGAGTAAGGGTTATTGGTTGAATTAAATGGGATGGAAAAGATGAATTTAGCTGACAACAGGCTAATATTTCTAATGTGTCTACTACAGAACAAAGAACTCAAATTAGAAAAAATGCATATGAGTTTATAAAAGCAATGAAGTCATGAGAAATTGTTAACTGAGTGAAATATGTTGAATGAGACCAAACAATATCTTGAAACGTTACTTGATATGAAACCTTAGTTGTAAAAAATTGAAATGTGATCATTTCTTGAAATATTACTTCAGATAAACCATTATGAATTATTGCATTACAAGATGGATATGATGTAAATAATGGATATAATGAAAAATGAAATGTATATGTACAATGATGAGTAACTCAAATAAATGTAGTAATTTATGCTGATGGTTGATTGGTAAGTATTTGAGGTGATGGAAAACCATATCAAAAAGACAATAATAAAAGAGTATCATGATTACAAAGCCAATTGGTTATGAATGGAAGCCTTTTTACTAGAAATACTATTTGAGGAGCTTATGAAAGATGAAACTATATGCTCCCTTGAGGAAGTATAATCCAAGATTTTCATAAAGCTATGAATTATGATTTAAACTATATAAGAAGAGGGAATATTTGATATGATAAACATAAAGAAATATATTACGAACCATTTGTAATTAAATATGACCCATCTATACAATCAAATCCTCCAAAACTATTTTCAAATTAATAAAAACTCCCTTAGGGAGTTTTTATTTTATCTGTATTTTATATCTTAAATCATCAATATTTCAAGCTCATTGTAAAATAAACAGGAGTTTATCAGGATTTTCTTTATCTAATTTTTCTATAATATGAAGTGTATTTTCAAAACCATTTCAAAATATTTTATTTGGGTGTTCTATAATATGAGTTAATTTTTCAGCATTTATTTTTGCTTTATCTTCTTTTGTATCTCTTGATTCATAGATATCTGGAATAATCAGTATATCAGTATCTCAAAAACAGTGTTTAAAATCTTCTAAAAGTTCAAGTGTTCTTGAGTATTGGTGTGGTTGAAAAATAGTGACTATTTTTTTATCAGAATACTTTGTTTTGAGAGCTTCTAGATTAAGAGAAATTTCTTTTGGATGATGCCCATAATCGCTCATAAGTATATTATTATTTTGAGTAGATCAAACTATTTCACTTCTTCTCCAAATACCATTATATTTTTCTAAACTTTTTTGTATTTCAAAATCGTTCAATCCAACTATTTTTCCAACGATAAAAGCAAGTTTTGCATCAAATTCTATATGTTTTCCAGGGATTTTTAGGTCAAATTTTGGAAATACTCCATTTATATTTCAATTCGTACTTTCGAAAGAAGCCCCCTGTATTAAAATATAGTGAATATCAGATCTTTTATTGAGTAATGATAAAGAATTTGTATCATTTCCATCAAGAATTAAAAATCCTCATGAAGTGATATTATTTGCATAGGACTCAAAAGCACTGATATAATCATCTAAATTTTTATAATAATCAAGGTGATCAAGATCTATATTTGTAATGACTCAAATATAAGGTTTATAGTGTAAAAAACTTCTTTTATACTCACAAGCTTCGAGTACAAAAAAATCACTTTCTGAGAAAAAAACATTTTTCCCACCAAACTCTCTGAGTAAACTTCCAACTAATGCATTTACATTTTTCTCAGAATTTTTTAAAATAATGGAAATCATACTGGTCGTAGTAGATTTTCCGTGAGTTCCAGTAATAGCAATTAATTTTTTTTCATTTGCTATTTCTCAAAGTGCTTCTGGATAAGTAAAAATGGGAAGTCCCAGTTGTATAGATTTTTGAAGTTCACTTTGTGTTTTTGGTACGGCTTCTGTATAAATAATTTTTTCAAAACTTGTATCTATTTTTTCAGCATTTTCACCAATAATGATATGAATTCCTTCACTTATTAAAGTATCAATCAGTTCTGAATGTGTTTTATCACTTCAAAAAACTTGATATCCATTTTGGTTGTAGTATCTAGCAATTCAAGAAATTCCGATTCATCCGATTCAAATGACATATATTTTTTTCATATATTAGTGTAATTAATTAAAATGTTTTCATAAATGAGTATGTACTTCTGGAAAAGTATTTTTATATAAAAAATCTTTTTCTTCATCACTAAATTTTCATAATACCCAATCAGTAAGATCCCATTTTTGATTATATCAAATTCCAATTTTTATTCTTTTAAAATCTTCTCATATATGAGAAATAATATTTTTTACTCCATTTTGTCATCATGCACTTCATTTTTCTCTGAAACGTATTTTCCCAGGCTCAAGAGAAATATCATCGAATATAACTATGATATTTTCTTTTGTAATTTTATAAAAACTCATGAGTTTGAGAACTGATTCTCAAGAAAGATTCATAAAAGTCTGAGGTTTTACTAAGAATGTTTTTTCTCCGTTCCAAATAAACTCAAGAATTTCCGCTTGAAATTTTGACTCTAATCTAAAATCATTACTAATATTTAATTCAGTTTTTAACCAATCTAAAAACATAAATCATACATTGTGTCTGGTAGATTCATATTTTGTTCATGGATTTCAAAGTCAAATAATAAGTTTCATAAATATATTAGGGATTATTTTTATAATAAGGACATTGTACATCATCTCACCAGAAATTTCCAGTATAGAAGTAGGCTACTCATCTATCTCATACACAACTATTTTTATAATAGCAAGTGCTACAATATTCTCAATTTAAATTTTCTGGGTTATAGAGAGCTTCTAATTTTCAATTATTTAAAATATTAATAAGACTATCATCTCAAAGATTTCCAAGGGGATAATCAAGTAAATTCCATGCGGGGTAAATATTTTTATTTGGTAATACATATAGAGAGTTTATTTTTTTAATATCAAATACAAAAGGTCATGCTGTTACTGGAGTATCTTTTCTTGAAAAAAAGCGTTCTTGGCGGTATTTGAGTTTGTTATTTTTATATTTCTCTAAAATTTTTTCTACAATTAAATAATCAGCAGCTCAAAGAGGGGAAAGTTTTTCATTTTTTATGTAGGGGATATATCTAGAAAATGTTATATATTCTACTTTACTTGATAATAATTTTACTAAAAAAGGTATATCTAATATGTTATTTTTAGTGAGAGTAAAATTTATAGAACAGCGATTTCAGATTTTATTGGCAAGAAAAATATTACGTATGACTTTTTGAAATACTCATTTTCAACGTATTGAGTCATTATATTTTTCTGATCATTCTAAAGAAATATTTAAAAGTATATTTAATTCTTTAAATTTTTTTAAAATCACTTCATTTACAAGTAAAAAATTGGTGGTTATAGAAGTATCTATGTTTAAAGTTATGCTTGAATATTCTAATACTTCAAATAAATGTTTATATAATAATGGCTCACCTCAGCCCATTATAATAACTTTTAATTCATTTCCATATATATTTTTTGCTTGTAAAATAATATCTTTCACATCTTCAACTTTCATAGTTTGACCATCAAATCAAACCTTATGTTTATAGTAACAATGCTCACAATCAATATTACATGTGCTATTGGTATTTATTCTAAGACTCAGCATGAAAAATAAATTATTTTATAAATTTTTGGTGTATTTCTTTTAATTTTGGATTTGTTACATGCGTATAAATTTGTGTAGTAGAAATATTTGCATGTCCAAGCATTTCTTGGATACTTCTGAGATCTGCTCATCATCATAAAAGAGTTGTTGCAAAAGAGTGTCTTAAAGTATGTGCAGAAACTTTTTTAGTAATTCCTGATTTTAATGCTCTTTTTCCTATCATATCAGTCACCCAAATTCTCGTTAACCTTACTTTTTCATCATCTAAAATATTGATATTTTTTACATCAAAGTTATGTCTAATAAAAAGAGGTTTAAAATTATCAACTCTAATCTTGAGATAATTTGTAATTTGTAACACAGCATCATCAGTTAAAAAAACTACTCTTAATTTTCTTCATTTTCATCTTACTGAAAATTCCTTTTTGACTAAATCAATATCATTTTTATTTAATGAAACGAGTTCTGAAATTCTTAATCCTGTTGAAAAAATCATTTTTATAATAGCTATATCTCTTAAACTTTTGATATCATCTCAAGAAATACTTTCAAAAAGAATATGTAATTCTTCTTCATTTAAAAACTCTATTTTTCTCTCTTCATTTTTTATGAGATCTATTTTTGTTGGTGAAAGCGCACTAATTTCCTGTTTCTCTAAATATTTAAAAAATGCTCTGAGAGTAATCATATAGGCATTTGCTGTTTTTATACTGATAGGTTTCTTACTATTTTTATGGAGATATATTCTAAAATCATTGAGTATTTTTAGAGAAATATCTCAAACTTTTGAGTCGAGTTTATTTAAAGATATCAAATAATCCTCAAATTTATTGAGGTGTCTGAGGTATTGCTCAGATGTTTTTTTTGATTTATTTTTTATAAACTCTAGCCAATTTATAAAATCACTTTTAGCTTCTCTAAATTGCATATTTTTTTGATTAATTTTATGTTATTATATTGAAAATAAAAAAAATGAAAAACTTTTTGTTTTTCATTTTTTAAATAATAATTTCAGGATATCCTGGTTTTACTACAATGGTATGTTCAAATTGAGCTCCGAGACTTCCATCAGCTACGTAAATTTCAAATCATCATTTGTCTTTTATTTTTCAGCTTCCAAATCATACTATTGGTTCAATAGCAAGAGTCATATTTTCTTTTAATATTTCTCCAGCTCAGGCTTTTCCAAAATTTGGAATATATGGTTGTTCATGAAGATTATATCAGATAGAATGCCCTGTAAGGTCTTTTATCACATGAAACCCATGAGATTCTATGTGTTTTTGGATGGCATTTCATATATCACCAACTCTATTTCATACTGTTGCTTTTGCTATTCATTTATAGAGGGCTTCTTGAGATACTTTCAAAAACCTTTCTACTTCTAATGAATGAGGCCCCTCACCAATAATCATAGTAAATGCAGCGTCAGTATTGAGTCAATGTTTTTTATCTTTTACTCAAAAATCAAACTTTACCACATCACCATCTTTAAAAATCATTTTTTTTGAAGGAACTCCGTGAACGACACAATCATTGACACTGATACAAATATTTGCTGGGAAACCGTATACTCCTCTAAAACCACATAATACGTTATATTTTTCACATATATCTCAGCAGAGTTTGTCTACATCATAACCGGTTACTCATGGACGAACCATTTTTTTTATTTCTTCAAATACCTCTTTATGTATTTTTGCATTTTCTCTCATAATTTCTATTTCTCTTTCATTTTTGATGAGAACACTTTTTTTATTCTTCATAGTTTTTTTATTTAATAAATATTATTCACATACTCACAATCATTGTCATTGATCATTACAAACTTTTCTTGATATTTTTACAGTAGAATCAAGATTTTCAATAGCTTGAGTCAGATCATAGTGTAGTTCCATCATTCTTGCTTCTAGATTTTCCACTGAATTATCTTGAAAACTTGCATAGGGAAGTTCTATATTGTATATTTCTGCTATTTTTTCTTCTATTTTTGAAGTAATATATAGATTATTTTCGACAGTATTTAGGGTATTGAGAGGAACAGTTTTTTTATTCCCTTTAAAATTTTCTAATATACTATCTCTAAAACTTACTATTTGTGATTTTACAGAATTTTTTATATAATCAAAACTATTTGTAATAAAATTATTATTTTTTGTAAATCATCATCATTCATTATACTTATCTAAGTTTTTTATCACATTATTAGAAGCGTTCATACTGAGTCATTTTGATCTGAGTTCTTGTTCTAAAAGTTGTCTTTCTCTTCTTTCATATTCTCTTTCATCATAAGTTCCATCAAGCATAGCGATAGCATCTTGCCAAGATTTCATTCCATCTTTTGCTGACTGTTGCCAATTCACAATAATATCAATTTGTTTTTTTGCTCTTTCTAATGCCCCTCACTCGCAAGAAGCACAATTTTCGGTAGTATATTCATTATAGTGTCCATATAAATCATCTTTGAAATTTTCTCATATAAAGAAAATTTTCTTTTTAAAAAGGTGTCTTTTTCATAGTATACTTAAACGATAATAATCCATTACTGCCTCATGATTTTGTATAATTTCTCATAAAATACTAAAAACTTCTTGAGAATTAAAATTACAATTCTCAATTCAGGCACATAATTTTTCTATATCAATACTTCAAGAATCATATCATCTTTTTATGATTCTATCATAATATTTTCATAATGCATCACTCTCTTTTTTGAGTAAATTATAATCTCTCCATATTTCTGGAACATATGAATTTGAAGTCCCATATAGTACATAAAAATCAAATAATGAATAATATCAATCCCAAGAAATCATTTTATTAAAAGAACTTTGTATGTTTCTTTTTGTCTTTGAAGCATCTTTTTTTACTCCACTGTTTGGAGTTAATTTGGAGATTTCTGAACTAAAATTATTTGATAACTTTTTTAAATTTGTAAGATATTGAGAAAGCACTGGTGCAGGTCAAGATGAAATACTACAACTATTACAATTTCAAAAAGCTATATTATTGGTTAATATAACTGTTCAAAGTATAAAAAATATAAAAAGTAATTTTTTCATCATAGTAAGAGAGTTTAGTATTTATCCTCACTGAGGTATTTTGTTCATTTCAGTGATAATTCACTTTGCTCAAAATGTGTATTCCATAAGAGCTCTTGTAAAGCTTTCTAATTCTATATATTTACTGTAAAATCATTCTATATCTTCATTGATAACTTTTTTATCTACAATAGTTCTTGAAATATAATTATTTTGTTTTTTTATTTCATCTGCATATGAATAAAAATTATTAAATTTTTTTTCAAATTCAGTAATAGCAAGTTCCTGACTTTCTATTCAACTTCTTATTTCTAACTCTTTTTTTGAAAATAAATTTAAATCATTTGCTCTTTCAAAATCTAAACCTAAATTTGAATAATATTTTGAAAATAAATTTTTATATTTAAATTCATCATCATCTTTGTTGGTTTCTTTTTTGTCTACATTTAAAAGAGGAACTGGTTTATAACTTACTTGAATTCAGACATGAAATATATCTGGAAGATTGAGATCTTTGAGTCAAATTTCAAAATGATTAGTTGTCATTTTTGCTTGTATAAGAGAGGTAGATGCGAATTTTTTTAAATGCGTATTTGATCTCTTAAATAATCATTCTATACTTAAATTTGTTGAACCTCAGAGTAAATTATGATTATATGTAACAAAATCAATCATGATACAAAAAAATGTATTACAAGGCCAGACTGAATTATCATTAATCTTTGCATAATTTCATTTTGAATTTTGCTCATTGTTATGAGATTCAGAAGATCAAGACCCACTATTTGTTCCTCAAGAAGAATTGATATTTTGATTAATAATTTGTTGAAAAATATCATTATTTAATCAAGAGTTATTATTATCATCGATACAAATAAGTTCTGAAAAATTTGGTGGAATAGTATTTCCAGAACCAGTTGAATTATTCTCTGGATTTGTATATCTATTATAACGTGAAAGTCAAAAAGCCTCTTCTGGAGAAAGTCATGATAATATACCATCAACGCTTCTTCATAAATCAAAATTATTTACTCAATCATAGGGAATAAATTCTTCAAATATAATAGAGTTAATTTCTTCTAAATCTGATACTAAGTCAAAAGGAGAATTTTCTTCAATTCCATCACTATACATTCAAATTCTCCCAATTTTATAAATATTATCAACTTTTGTTTGAGCTTTTTGAGTATTTTGTAAGTAACTTTCTCTTATTATTCAGAAATAATTATTAAAAGTTTCAGTAGGGATGGCTTGGTTTTCATCAAAACAGTCTTTTAAAAGATTTCATAATATATTGCTTGACTCAGCATCATTGTATATTTTTTTTACATCAGAGACTCAAATATCTCAAGAAAAACATTCTTGTAAACCATTTGCCTTTGCTCTCTTATTGAGTTCCTCTTGTATTGAACCATTCATATCTCATCCTTTGAGCTCTTTTTCTATATATTTGAGTTCTAGTTCATAATATCAAGAATCAATTTTTTTATATAAATCAAGACTTGTTGGATCGCTTAAAAAATTACCAAAACTTACTTTTGGAGCAATAAACAGAAGTCAGAAAATGAGAAATATAAATTTTTTCATACGTATTATTTTATAACAATTTCCTTTTTATCAATACTTAAAGTTATTGTATCAGAAACTTTTCCATAAATCAAGTTTTGGGCAATTTTATCTTCTATTTTTTCGATGATATATCTTTTTACTTCTCTTGCTCAATATTCTGGATTGTATACTTGTTTTGCAATATGATTAATAACTTTTTTATCATAAGCAAGGGTAATATTTTTAATATTTTTAACCCTTTTAGCAAGGTCTTCTAAATTTATTTCTACGATTTTCGAAATAGATTTTTGAGCTAATGGTTTGAAAACGATGATTTTATCAATTCTATTTAAAAATTCTGGTGAAAAATAATCTCCAAGATTTCATTTTATGTTTTCTTCCACTTTTGAAAAGTCTTTTTCTGCTCCGGCTTCTTCTTTTTGAGAAAAATCAAATCCTATTTTATTTGCTTCTTTATTGAATTCTTCTTGTCATATATTAGAAGTCATGATGATGATAGTATTTTTGAAATTGATTTTTCTTCATTTATTATCAGTCAAACTTCCTTCATCGAGTATTTGTAAAAGGAGATTATATACTTCAAAATCTCACTTTTCTATTTCATCAAAAAGTACAATAGAATAAGGTTTTTTTCTTACTTTTTCTGTTAATAATCATCACTCTTCGTATCAAACATATCAAGCATTAGCTCAAATAAGTTTTGATACTCATGTTTTATCAGAATATTCAGACATATCGATTTTTATGAGATTGTCAGGACTTCCATAAAATTCTTCAGCAAGTACTTTTACGAGCTCAGTTTTTCCCACTCCGGTTGGCCCAAGAAATAGAAAACTTCAAAGTGGTTTTTTCGGATTTGATATTCAAGCTTTGCTTCTCATGATAGAATTTGAAACAGAAATGATAGCTTCCTTTTGACCAATAATAGATTTTTCCAGTGTTTTTGGTAGTTTTTTGAGTCTTTCGATTTCACTTTCTTCTAGGTCATAGACAGGAATTCCAGAAGTCATACTGAGTACTTTTTGAATATCTTTTGATGTAATTTTTAATCTTTTTTCTTTTGGAATAGAAAATTTCTTTTTAAAATTTATTATTTCGTCTTCCATCTTTTTTACTTTTTCTTTCAGCGCAGATGCTTTTTTATACTGCTGAGAAATAACAAATGACTCGATTTGTTTGTTTTGTTCCACTATTTTTTCTTTGAGAGATTTTATTTTATCTTCATCTCAAGAGTAGGTCATACTTTTGAGAGAACACGCTTCATCTATGAGGTCAATAGCTTTATCTGGAAGGTATCTATCAGTGATATACCTGGTTGATAATTCTACCGCAGATAAAACGGCTTCATCAGTAATACTCAGATTATGATATTCTTCAAAGGTGTCTTTGAGTCCAGAGATGATTTTGAGTGCATCATCAAATTGAGGTTCTCAAACGACAATTTTTTGAAATCTTCTCTCAAGAGCACTATCTTTTTCAATATATTTTTGATATTCATTGAGAGTAGTAGCACCGATCACTCTTATTTTTCATCTTCCCATCGCTGGTTTTAGTATATTGGAAGCATCTAGTGTTCCTTCAGCTCCTCCAGCTCAAATAATAGTATGAATTTCATCAATAAATAAAATCACTTCATTTTCTATTTTTGAAGCTTCTTCAATGATTTGTTTAATTCTTGATTCAAATTCTCATCTGTATTTTGTTCCAGCAACAAGTGTACTCATATCAAGTGCTAAAATTCTTTTTTCTTTCATAGAAAATGGAACTTTCCCGGCAATTATCAGTTGTGCCAATCCTTCTACAATGGCTGTTTTTCCTACTCCAGGTTCTCACACAAGTACGGGGTTGTTTTTGGTTTTTCTGTTAAGGATAGAAAGGAGTCTCTCTATTTCATTATCTCTTCCAATAACTTTATCAAGTTTTTTCTCAAGAGCTTCTTTGGTAAGATCTGTAGAGAAAAAATCAAGTGCTGGAGTTTTTGATTCGCTTTTTTTGTTGGGTTGTTTATTATTATCAAATGGAGTCGCTTCTTCTCTATTATTTTCCATCATTCCTCAGAAAAGATTTTCTGCAATAGCACCAATAATTTTATCAAGAGGTTCATCTAAATTTTGTCCGTTACTCATATTTGGGTTTACTCCATCTATTGCTCAAGATTTATTTAAATCAGTAAGGTTTTTTTCAATATCTTTGGGATTAATTCACACATAAAAAAGAGCTTTATTAAACCACGTATTATTTTTAATAAGAGCGAGTAAAAAATCCTCACAAGATGCACGAGATTTTGAAAAATTAGAAGCTATTTTTACGCTGAGTAAAATACTTTCTTTGAGTGAATTTTGCATTCCAGAATACACTCAAGCTCTTGGTTCAATTTTTCAAAATACTTCTTTTATGGAAAGAAGTTCTTTTATAAGATTTTCATTAATCCCGTATATTTGAAATATTTCTTTTAAACCTCACTCAGATTCTTGTAAAATTTCTATTAATACATCCACTTCCGTAAGTTCTTTATATCATAATTGTTTTATTTTATTTTCACTATTTACAAGTACTTTTTTATAAATATCAGAAAAATTATTATATATCATCTTTTCATAAGTAATAATTTAAAAATTTGCCATCATTTTAAAGAAAAAACTTCTAAAGTAAAATAAAAAATAGATAAAAAGTAAAATAAAAAAATAAATTTGACAATATCATAAATAAATACTAGAATCTCAGTAATTTATATAATTAATATAAAATATATGAAGAATTCACACTTTTGATTTTCTATAGTAGAAATAATTATTACTGTTGCTATACTTATTATACTTTCTGTAGTAGCAGTTACTAGCTATCAATCAGTGATAGATAAATCAGATAATTCCTTGGTAGAATCACATCTTCAAACGCTAAATAATACATTTTTAACATATTCAAGTGATACAAAAACACTTCCATATCCAAGTGGAAATCTCAAATTTTACAATGTTGATGGAGCATATGAACATAGCTATGAAGATGAAAATACTTTTTGAGTGAGTTGATATATAACAAATGATTTCATTCCAAAATCATATTTACAAAATATTCCTATAGATCCAAGAAATAATCAATACTATTGATATGCCCAGGTAAAAGGAAATCTTGCATTTCAAATTTCAGGAGTAGTGGTGAATAATCATGAACCAAAATCCAAACTTATTTCAAATTGGAAAGGATTATCATCTGAAAATAAAATATATATGCCATATTTAGTAAAAGAATACAATGGTCCAAGATTTATTACTCAAGATTCTATTGAAAATTTTCCATATAACCCAGAAGAAAGAATTTTAACAGCGAAAATACATAAAATGAATTGAAATGTTTCGATTAATCAAAAAAATGTATCGCAAGATGAGGCACTGAATTATATATTGTGAGAGTGAGATACTGTAAGTGTTTCACAGTGATGATATGTAGATATTTATTATTCTGATGGAAGTTATTCTTCTTTGTGAGATACGTCAGAAGCGTCTCAAATAGTATTTACTCAAATGAGATATTTTGATGAAACTAATCTTTTTACCAATATAAAAATAGGATTAAATGCCTGAAGTCTTTGGACGAAAGCAGCAAAACTTGCTGATAAGTCAGAATTTCAAATTGAAACTCCCGCAGCAGTTGCCGCAGTGAGATGAACTATTTTTTGAATGAGAAAGAGTACAAATGTGACAAGTATTGTTTTAAAAGAATGAAAAATAGAGGTTTTATTAAAACAAAGTGGAACATTGGTACCATTAGAACAAGCTGGAGTTGCTCAATGAGGATTTATGGAAGTTGAAAAATGAGAACCTGAATTAGGGGTAGATATTTTAGAAAATGCTTGAACTCCATCTTCAATATCTTCAACAGGAAGTATATTAAAAATTCCATCTCAAAAATCACAAGAATTTTTACAATATATTCCTCCATCTCAAGTTGAAATAAAAATTTTAGATGAAATAATATGTGAGGTATGATTTGAAAAATTGAACTGAGAATGTGTTGAGTTTGAACAAAATGAAACTAGTAGTGGAGCTATATTATTTTATCAAAATTTACTTAAGAGAAATCCTACAAAATCTGAAGTAGAAAGATTTGAAAGTGATACTTCGAATGGTAAACTTGATACAAAAATAGATGCATACCATAGATATGTAAATGCAAAAGAAAAATATTTTAATCCAGAATATATTTGTGAAGCTCAAAGATCTTTTAAAAATGAATTTAGATGTGTAGATAATTTACTTTTTAAAGATGATAAAGATTGGAAAGTTGTTGCATTTGCACCTTTTGATAAGGATGTAAAGATATGGGACTCAGATACACAATTTAAAGATGAAAGTTGAAGTTGATTTTTGACAAATATAGATAATTTAAATAAGGATATTTATTATGAATATGATATAATTAATCAAAAATTTTTCGATGGTAATAATAGAGCTACATCAATAATTTCTGCTGGATTATGATTTAATAATATATGATTTATTGTAAAAAAAATATCTCAAACAAGTTTATATATATGGGGGGATAGGAAAGGATTATTTATAGATAATGATAATTCCGGAGGGTGATATGATTATTTAAAATATGATATATCTTCATTAGTATCATGAAATACATTTGCTATAGAAATGAGTGTCAGATGAGCGGCTTTAAAGAGAGGACAAACGACTTATGATTATAGGCTATTTAGTATTGGTAATAATATATTTTTAGAAAACAAAAAATCACCTTGAGCATCTATCTTTGAATTTAAATTAGATGGTAGTACATATCAAATTGATCAAATACAATTTAATTGATTAAAAGATAATGAATTTTATAAAGTTATTGCTTCATATGATAGTAGCACATCTAAAGCTTGATTTAAAATCTTTGATACTGATATTAGTACGTTTTGAGAAAGTACAAATATACCATCAACACTAGAATATCTTTATATTTGATCTACAGGAGGGGCATTTTATGTAAATCAATGGAATGATATCATTGATTATGTGAAAATTTATACCAAATAAAAAGTTGAAAAAACCAATAAATCATTATAATAAGAGATACTTTAATATATAAATAATAAAAAAATATGAATAAAAAACTACTTCTTCTATTATGAGGATATACTGCTTGAGTAATAGCTACTCTTTTGTACAATAAAAAAAATCCATCAGAAATTAAATTTGAGCTTGAACAAGCAAAAGATTCATGAGAGGATAATATAAAAGTATTTTTTAATAATTTTATAGAAATTCATAAAAATTTACTTGATAGTTGTAAATCAAAAGTTTTAACTCAAGAAAATAAATTAATATTTGAGAAAAAGAAATGAGAGTTATTAAAACTTGCGGAAGATTATAAACAAAAAGCGGAAGTATTATTTCAACAATATAGTGTGAAATGAAAAGATTATGCTGAAGAATGACTTGAAAAGTTAGAAAAATTTTATAATGAAGCTTTGGAAGATTTAGAAACACTCAAACAACAAGCACCTGAAAAATTTGATCAGGCAAAAACTAAAGTAACCAGCTATTTTGAAGAATTTAAATCAAAATTTAAAAAAGTTTCATAATCATGAAAACCCCCTAGATATACTAGGGGGTTTTTGATTTAGCTTGTTTTGGCTAAATCAAAACTTCGTAAGTCACAACTCTCAATTAACGCAGATACTTTACTGACATAATTGCCATCTTCTGCGTAAACAGGAGCAAGTGCTTTTAGAAGCTTAAATGGGCTTGTTTCTCCTTTTTTTAACATGGTTTGCATTCTCTTATAATAATGCTTTTCAGAAAGGGTTTCTAAGTATTTTTCCACACTTTCTTTTGAGCTAGAGAACACAATATATTTTCCTCCAGCTCTGAGGCCGAAGTGATTTTTTCTTTTTTTTGCCGAGTAGCTCTCACCATATCCAGTTTCAAGAGCTGCTTGAGCGACAGCTAAAGATGTTGGAATTTGCTCAGCTAAACCACCAAGTTTTTCCTTTTTTCTTTGAACTAATTCGCTCATCCAGTTTATATATTCCATATCTCCACATTGTGCATATGAAGTATGTGAAAATAAAACCAAAAATGCAAAAATCAGATATCTACACAATCGGGGTTCCATTCGAATGGTCCTTAGAGTTTCAGGGGATTGCATAGTAATAAAAAAATATTTTTTTTCAATATTTTTTTATAAAAAAAGTCTAGACTTTTTTGCCTAGACTTTTTTAGTTTACATTCTATGAATTGTATATAATTAATTTAATTGTTCATATACTTCTCCAGCAATTTTAATAGATGGTTTAAGTGTTTTTGCTCACACAGCCCATTTTGCAGGACAAGCAGTTCCTGGATTATTTCTCATAAATTGAAGTGCTTCAATTTTTCTTATAAGTTCATCAGAATTTCTTCCTAAAGGTCAAGAAGTTACTTCAATTCATCTTACAATAAGATCAGGATCAATAATAAATGTTCATCTTCCAGCAATTCCAGATTCTTCATCTAAAATATTATACATATCAGCTACTCAAGTATTGTGGTCAGCTAACATAATGTAAGGAAAATTTTCCATTAATTTTTCATGTCTTACCCAAGCTCTATGAGAAAAAGTAGTATCAGTTGAAGCAGCTAAAACGGTAACACCAAGTTCATCAAATTTAACTTTTGCATCAGCCATATCTTTTAATTCAGTTGGACAAACAAAGGTAAAATCAGCAGGGTAGTAAAATAATACCGTCCATTTTCATGCAAAATCTTCTAAAGATATTTTAGTTTCATCATCTTTTAATGGGTTATATGCAGGAAGTGTAAATAATGGAGCGGGAGTATCAATTTTTACAATATTGTTATAAAATTCTAATTCTTCCATATTTTGAAAGTTAGTAAATAAAAAACTTAATGAGAATTATTCTCATTAAGTTGATTTTATAGAAAAAAACTCTTAAGTCAAAAGATTTTTCTATTTTTATTTTTGCATAATTTCAAGAGAAATTATTTTTTCAGATTTATTAAAAAATAAATCAACGGCTTCTATTTTTATACTATGATTTCAAACAGGAAGAGATAAATCTTTATTTATTTCTGTTGCAAATTCTCTCGCCTCAATTCACATTTTATACGCAGAACCATTTAGATAAATATTAATAGTTTTAATTTTTGATCTATCTTGTACATATCATCTGAGATTAAAATATTGGTCTTGATATAATGCTATAGAGTCTTTTTCTGGATTGGTAACAATAATATTTGGAGCTTGAGTATCTTTTAATATAATATTAATATTTTTTGTTTCATCTCAAGCCATATATACTACATCAATAGCTCTTACATGTAATGTATAATCTCAAGAGTATCAAGAAGGAATATTAATTCCTCCAGCATATACTCCATTGGTTTTATTATCAATTTTTATTTCTTGAACCATATTATCTCATAATAAAATTTGTAATCTGGTTATAGGATTCGTACTTCTATATCAAATTTCTACATAATTATATCCATTTACAAAAGTTTCTCAATTTTCTATTCTTGATCTCACTTCAATGTTTGAACTTGATACTAATTTTTCATCTCTTTGACATTCAATATCTTTATAGTCAGAAATTATATTTGGGATATTTCAAAATTCTTTATATCAATTTTCTTTCGCCCATTTTTGTACACCTTCTTCCCAAACAATATTTGTTTGATCAATAGAGTGATATGCAATATAATATCATGTTCTTATAGCTGCTTGGGGAGTATTTGGTCACACTTTCCCATTACAAAGAGCATCATATTGTATTTGTTGTAAGCTCGTATCATAATCAGTCGGAATATTTTTAAATAAACTATCAACAATCAAACTTGGTTCAAATCATTCTGGCGCGAGAAGTCAAGATACTTTTGATACTTTTGTATATTTTAATCCTTCAGGTATTTTCCAAGTTAGTTTTTCTTTATTTTGGTGCGCATATTCCATAAATTGTTTCCAAATAGGCGCTGCTCCATTAAGTCAATCTCAAGAAAGTTTAATTGCTTTTCCATTTGTATTTCAAGCCCATACAACAGTTGTTATTTGAGGGGTATATCAAGCAGTCCACAAATCTCATGGGAATAATTCTCTTTTTCCATTTGTAACATATGTTTTGTTAGATGTTCATGTTTTTGCTCCGGCTTGTCTATCTTTTAAGCTTAGATTTGTATTCCAATATTCATCAGGTCTTGAATAAGTAGCAGAGAGAATATAATTCATAATATATGCTGTTTTCTCATCAAGTACTTTTACACCCCCAGATTTTTTCTTTTCTTCTATAATCAACCCCTTACTATCTAGTATTTTTAATATAGGATTAATTTCAACTTTATTTCATAAATTTGCAAATACACTATATGCTTGAGCTACTTCTAAAGGAGTCATTTCTCAGGTTCCAAGAGCAAGAGGTGCACCATAATAAAATTTTTCATCTAAAGACTTTACTCAAGTAGATTTTAAATAATCAATAATTCCTTTTTGTTCTCCAGCTAAAAAGTATAATTTTATAGCAGGTATATTTCTTGAGTGGTTCAGTGCAGTCATTAATGTCATTTTTCATGAAAATTTTCCATTAAAATTTTTAGGTTCATAATTTCCAGGAAATTTTGTTGGAATATCATAAATAGGAGTATGAGGACCAAAAGGATTTTTATCTATTGCTAAAGCATAAACAAAAGGCTTAAAACTACTTCAAGGTTGTCTTTTTGAAGTAAGCATATTTACATTCCCATCTATATCTTTATTAAAATAATCTGATCATCAAACATATGCAATAATATCTCAACTAGCGTTATCAATACTTATTAATGCAGCATTATTAGCATCAAATTTTTCTAAATTACTTTTTGTTTGATTTTTTACTAATTCTTCAGCTTTCATTTGCAAGTCTGAATCAAGAGTTGTGTAAATTTTTAATCCTCACTCTTCTAATAGTTCTTCTCAATATTTTCATGCTAAATATTCTCTTACATACATCACAAAATGAGGATGTTTAATATTTTCTCTATATTCTTTAAAATCAAATCCTATACTTGCTAGTAAATTTTCTTTATACTCATCGAAGTTAATATAATTATCTTCAAGCATTCTTCAAAGAATAAAATCTTTTCTTCAAGTTTGATACTCAAGTTGTTTTCCATTTTCTTCTAATATAATATTATTTAAAAATGAAAGTAAATCTGAGTAGTTAATTATAGTACATCCATCTTTATCAATACTAATAGATTTTTTAAAATTTCATTTTTCTAAATTACACAAAAGCAGACCATTTTCTCATAATCTTGTAGCTTTTATATTTCAAATAAAAGAGTTAAACTTATCAACTAATATTTTATTTTCATCTAAATCAGATTTTTTAATCAGATTAGTCGTGCTATTTATATCTCATTTTGGATATGTATATAAATTTCAAACAAGTCTTGTATAATAATTATAAGGAGAATAATAAGTTGGTCATTTAGGAATACTTGCTAACATACTTGCTTCAAGTATATTTAAATCACTGGATCTTTTCCCAAAAAACGTTAAACTTGCTTGTTCTACTCAAAATGCATTGCTTCAAAAAGAAATTTTATTGAGATATAATTCAAGAATTTTTTCTTTAGATGCTTCATTTGTTAATTTGTAAGCAAGATAAAATTCTTTTATTTTTCTTTCAATTTTATCAGAAAATGATTCTAGGGAACTTCTATTTTCAATAATTGTGTTACGAATGAGTTGTTGAGTGAGTGTTGAGGTTCCTCAAAATCATTCATTTTTCCCAATAATTCAATAAAAAAGTGCTCTAAATAACCCAATAATATCAATTCAAGGATTTTCCCAATATCTTTTATCTTCTCATGCTACTATTGCATTTACCATATTTTTAGATATTTGATTATAGGTAACGTATGTTCTTTTTTCATCACCAAAAAGAGTATAAAGTTCACTTCCGTTTTTATCATAAATGATAGAAGCTTCTTTTATATCCATAGCTTCCAAATTAGATATACTTGGCAGGGGTTTTATAACCTTTATATAAATAAATCAAAATAAAGATGCAACAATCAGAAAAAATCATAAAATCGAATACAAAATAATTTTATTGAGTAATAATGAGTTTGTTTTTTTTCCATATCTCCTTCTTTTTTTTAGTTTAATAGTTTTAAATCACATAGGAGTAAATAAAAATATAAAATATTAAAAATTTAAAAATTTGTAATCATCTCAAATAATAATTTCTATTTTAACTTCTGGGTCTTGAGAATATTTAGGTAAAGATTCAATATTTTCACTTCATCAGAAAATAAAAAGTTCTAAGGCCGATACTGTTTCTGGTTTTGTTCATCAAGTTCATACTGAATATAATATTTTCGATTTTTCATATTTTTCTCAAGATGTATTTCAAACAGAATTTTTTTCTGGGATATTAAATCAATATTTTTTAAGACTACTTGCAAGTTCATTTGCTAATCCTCAAACTCAAGTAGCATTAAAAACATTTACCTTTAAATTTTCACTGTATACTCAAGGGTAATTAAATATTATATTGGTATATTGAATCAGCTTTGAATAGTTTGAAGGATTTCACTTTGTCCCTCATTCTTGTAATAATACAGAAGCACCTCAAAAATCAGCTCTCAGAGGTACGTATAAAAATCATCATTTTTCACAAACGCTACTTCCATAAAAGCAAGTATCATTTAAATTTGAACTCACAATATTTTCTCTTGGAATATCTTTTACAAATAGGGCTAATTGAATCATTTGAGAAAGATCTAAATCAGTAACTATATGTTGATTTACAATATTATAGATAGATTTTATTTTACTTGGAGAAGTAATAAGTTCAAGAGAAAGAGCTTTTTCTCTAATAGCTTTTATAATAAGTTGTTGTCTAAGGGATCTATCAAAATCACTAGTAGTATGTCTTGATCTTGCATATTTAAGAGCGGTAGCTCCATCAAGATTTTGAGGTCCCGCAGATATTTTAAAAGTTTGGTATGTTGAGTTTGGACCAGGATAAGTAGTATCTATAATTTCATTTGGAATATCAATATCAATACCACCAAGAGTATCAATTATTTTTCTAAATCATTCAAAATCAAGATTTACAAAATAGTGAATTTCTTCTCCAGTAATTTTAGTAAGAATTTCTTGTAAATTCACCATTCATTGAAATTCATCTTTATATTTTCTTAATCCTCTAAAATAAGCTTCATTTATTTTTCAAGCTCATCCAGTTGGGAATTCTACATATAAATCTCTTGGTACAGAAAACATAGAAACAGATTTTTTATCATAATTTATTGATGCAACTAATATACTATCAGTGAGTTCAGGGGCATCATTTTCTTGTCATCATCTTCAAATAATTACTATATTTGTTTTCCCATCAGTTGATTTTTTAATGGTAGGTACATTTTCTACTTCCTCAAATTTTAAATCAAATCAAGCAAAACCTATAATACTATCTAAATCAAATTTTATACTTGAAACTTGTTTTAAAATTCATATTCAAAACATACTTATAATAATCAGACTTACGATTAAAAAATATTTTACAAATGAACTTTTAGATTTTTTAGATTGCACAAATCATTTTTGAATTTTTATGAGCTTTGTGACATCTATTTTATTTTTATTATCTTTTTTATTCCCAATTTTTTTCTTTTTAAACATTTCTATTATATAAAATTATAATTGCAATTATTTATATGAAAAAAATAAAAAAATTCAAATAAAAATTTTAGATATAAAAAAATTGACTTTGTATGAAAAGTAGTTACACTTGTAATACTTTTCATACTTTTATAACTAAAGATATTATGACACAAGATCAATGCAAAATGAAACTTTTTGGTACTACTACTATATGAAGTAAGTGACAAATAGTAATTCCAAAAGAGGCAAGAGAAAAGTTAAATTTACATCCTTGAGATAGTGTTACTATTATCACTAAGGATGATATAGCAATTGCTATAGTTAAAAACCAAGATTTAAAAGAACTTTTTGAGTATGCAAAAAGTGAATGAATTATTTTAGAGTAAATTTATTTCTATAACACAAAAATATGAAAAAATATATTAGTTTACTTCTAACTTTAACAATTCTTGTATGATGTTCAGCTTCTGAACAGCAAGAAGAGGTGGTTGAGAAAATAAAACCAAAATATGTTAAAACACAGATCTTAGAGAAAAAAATATTTTCAGAAGATATAAAATTAATCTGAAAAGTTTCTTCATCAAAAGAAACTTGAATTTCTCCACTTATTTCATGAGTTATAAAAACTATTGAGGTAAATGTTTGAGATAACGTGAAAGCAGGGGATATTTTAGCTACTATTGATACACAAACAAATTTAACAAATATTAATTTTAATAATGCTCAAAATACCTATAACAATACTTTAACTATTTATAACTCTACAAAAGAATCTTTAGAAAAAACTCTTGATTCGGCAAAATTACAATTTGATAATGCACTTATTTCTAGGGATAACACATATGCTTCTACTCAAAAACAACTTGAATTAGCACAATCTCAATTAGCTGCTGTTGAAACTCAAAAAGATAATACCACAAAAACAACTCAAACTAGTCTTGTATTAGCTCAAGAAAGTTTATCTAGTGCAAAATTAAATTTAGAAAATTTTAATGCAAATTATGATGAAAATATAAGAAATCTCAACGCAAAGAAAAAATCATTAATTGATAATATGAAAGTATCAGTGGATTGATCAGTAGCAAATATTAGTTCAACATTACAATTTATAGATACAACACTTGGTATTACTCCATCAAATCAATACTTAACAAGAGATTATGAAATTTATCTTTCAGCACAAAAACCATCTCTTAAGAATGAAACAGAGTTATTATTTTGAGTTGCGAATACAGCATATCAAAAATTAAAGGAAAAATATGATCAAAATAATAAACAAGAAGATATTTTGGAATTATACTCAGATTTATTATCATTAACTGAAGATATGGTAAGATTGAGTGATAAAATGGTGAGTGTTTTAGAAAATAGTGTTGTTTCACAAACTTTGACTGAATCAAGACTGAACGGTTTTACTGCTACTATGAAAAGCTACCAATGACAAATTATTTCTACAAAATCATCAATAATTTGATTAAATAATTCACTTATAGATATTGACAATACTATTGCTACAACAAAAGTAAGTGCATCTACTCAAAAAGCTACTTTAGAGCAAGCAATTAAAATTGCTCAAGCAACCTTAGATAATACTCAAGCATCTATTAGTAGTAGCTTAGATACTGTTTCTTCAACAAAAACAACAACACAAATTCAATTAGAAAATACTATTGCAACTATAAAATCAGCTCGTGAGACTGCAGATAATGCTGTAAAAATAGCAGAAAATCAATATATATCAGCACAAGCAAATTATAACTCTCAACTTGCTTGAATAAAATCACAATTAGATTCTGCAAATTGACAAAAAAATTCTCTTACGCAACAATTAGAAAATGCATCTATTAGAGCTCCTTTTGATGGTATAATTGTGGGTAAAAATATTGAAATTGGTTGAAGTGTTTCATGATGAATGACAGCTTTTTCTATATCAAACTCTTCTGAAAAAATTATAAAAATAGATGTAAATTCTGAAAATATAAAATATCTTCAAGTATGAAAAGAAGTTAAAATAGATAAAAATGGAAAAACGTGAACTTGAATAGTCACAGTTGTATGAGCTGCTTCAAATGAATCTACAAAAATGTTTCCTGTTGAAGTTCGTTTATCATCATTAGATTTAGAGAATTATCTTGTGTTAGGAGATTTTATTGATGTATTTATAGAAAAACAACTTTGAGATGAAATGTTTATAGTACTTCCATTCTCAGCATTATTAGTTTGATGAAATAATACTTATAGTGTATATTTAGTAGCAAGCTGAGGTATAGTACAAGAAAGAAAAGTAGAAATTTGACAAAGTAATAGTAAAGAAGTAATTATAAAAAATTGATTGAATGAAAATGAAAGGGTAATTATACAATGAGCCTTAGATGTTTCTATTGGTGATAATATCGAAGAAATGTAATAATAATTGATTTTTATAGATGTGAAAAATATTATTTAATGATAAAAACTATGAAACAACATAATGAATCTATTTATTTGGAAAAACTTGAATTTGATGAAAAACTCAATAACTCCTGGATGTCATTTTTTATTGATAGAACAAGATTTACTTGGTTGGTTATTATGGTGATTACTATTGCATGACTTTTGTGATTGAAAAGTTTGCCATTAGAATCAACTCCAGAAGTAGATATTGGGATGGCATTTATTTCTACTACTTTTCCATGAGCAAGTCCTGAAACAGTTGAAGATTTAGTTACCAAAAAAATAGAGAAACAAATTACAAAAGTAAAGGGGATTGATACAATCAACTCGACAAGTATGAATTCGGCATCTCTTATTACAGTACAATTCGTATCAAACGTTGATACAAAGGTAGCACTTGCAGACTTAAAAGATAAAGTAGATTTAGCAAAATCAGATCTTCCAGAGGATGCAAATGATCCTTTTGTAAAAGAGGTTTCATTTGATGATACGCCTATTTGGACATTTTCTATTTCAGGAAATTATGATTGATTTGCTTTATATGACTATGCAAAAAGTATTAAAGAGGAGCTTGAAAAAAATCCACTTGTTTCTGAAGTAAATATTTCTGGATGAATGCAAAAAGAGTTTTGAGTTTTTATTGACCCTAAAAAATTAGAGCAATATGATATATCTCTTTCAAGTGTTAACTCGGCAATTCAAAGTGCTAATATAACCCTTCCTATAGGGGATATAGATATTTGAGCATATAAGCATTCTATTAATGTGGATGGAAGATTTTATGATATAGAAAAATTAAAAAATATTGTTATAACTAAACTTTGAGATACTGGTATTATCTACCTAAAAGATATAGCAGATGTAAAAATATCTCCTAAAAAAATAACAAGTATTTCAAGACTTTCTGTTGGTGGAAAAGAACCTCTTTCTGCGGTTACTTTAGGAGTAGTAAAAAAACAATGAGGGTCTATAGTAAATCTTGTATCAGAGTGAGAGGTTGCATTGGCAAGTATGCAAGAAAGATGAATTTTACCTTCAGATTTAAATCTCAAAACAATTCTTGATCAAGCTGAAAGAATTAAACTTGATTTATCTCATTTGATAAGAGATGGTATTATAACAGTATTTTTGGTATTTATCACTTTGTTTTTAATTATTTGAGCAAAAGAGGCTTTAGTAGCAGGGACCGCAGTACCTTTAGTTTTTCTTATAACATTTACTGTTATGGCTATTGCAGATCAAACACTCAATTTTTTATCTATGTTTGCTCTTATACTTTCCCTTTGACTTTTAGTTGACGATGCTATTGTAGTCATTTCAGCTATCAATCAGTATAAAAAATCATGAAAATTTACTACAAGAGAAGCAGCTCTTTTAGTTATGAGAGATTATAAAAAGGTATTAACAACTACTACTTTAACTGTAGTTTGGATATTTTCATCAATGCTTTTTATGACGTGAATTATGGGGAAATTTATTTTCTCTATCCCATTTGTTATTACTATTACACTTTTAGCATCTTTAGTAGTTGCTTTAACTTTGAATCCCGCATTGGCAGTTATTTTATCTGGAAGAGATTCAAAAACAGATCTTTCAAAACATGATAATGTTTGAGGTTGGAAAGGTATTCTTAAAAAAGCTTTAGATAATTGATTTATTTCTATTCATAGTTTGGAAACAAAATATGGTAATGCTATAAAATATTTACTTGAAAAAAATAAGAGAGTAAAAATATTTTTATTTGCGACACTTCTTTTATTTTTTTCCGCTTTGGCATTACCAATAACAGGAATATTAAAAAGTGATTTTTTCCCAAAATGAGATTCAGATAATTTTTCAATAAATATAGAATTAGAGGCTGGAACAAAATTAGAAGTTACTTCAGAGTTAGTCACTTTAGTAGAGGAAATTTTATTACAAGAAAAAGAAATTGATAGTTTTTCGACTTCTATATGAAGCTTATCAGGTTGAGATGGAAGTTCATCAAATAGTGAAAATTATGCAACTATCAATGTAAATTTGATAAAAGAAGAATATGGAAGAAAAGAAAATTCTATGGACATAGCAGAGAGATTAAGGGAAAAATTTTCGAGTGTTAAACAAGCAAAAATTTCTGTTTTAGAGCAATCATCTTGACCTCCAACTGGGTGAGATTTTGAGCTAAAGATTGCTGGGGATGACTTTGTAGTACTTGATAAAATTGCTAATGATGTGAAAAATACTCTTTCTACTATTCCATGAGCTATTGATATTACATCATCGAGAAAACCACTTCCATTTGAATTTGAACTTGCTTTAGATAGTACTAAATTAGCATTATATGATCTTTCTCTTCCACAAGTTGCTAGTTTTCTGAGAAATGTAATTGATGGAACTCAAGCAACAAAAATCTATCTCTGAGATGATGAAATTATTGTCAGAACTATGTATTTAAATGATAGTGTTGATACTTTTGATAAAATAAAGGATTTAAAAGTTAAAAATAATAGGTGAATATTAGTGAGTTTAAGAGATATTGTTTCTCAAGAGTTTAAGCCATCAGTTTTTTCTATTACTAGAGTTGATACTGAAAGAGTGGTAACTATTTCTGCTACAGCAAAAAAATGAACTAATGGAGCTTTATTAAAAGCAGATTTCGATAAAAAAATGGTAAATTATAAACTTCCTACAGGATATAAGTTTATTACTTGAGGGGCAAATGAAGAAAATGCAAAATCAGTACAAAGTTTACTTATATCTATGCTTTTTGGTATGATATTTATAGTAGCTACTCTTGTATTGTTGTATGATTCATATAAACAAGCTGTTCTTGTTATGGTTACTATTCCTCTTTCTTTGATTTGAGTGTTTTATGGGTTAACTATTTTTATGCAACCACTTTCTTTTCCATGACTTATTTGATTGGTAGCTTTGTTTTGAATAGTAGTAAGAAACTGAATTATTTTATTTGATAAAATTAATCAAAATATAGAAGAAAAAATTCCTTTCAAAGAGGCTATTGTTGATGCTTGAATGAGTAGATTAGAACCAGTTTTATTGACTTCTGTATGTACTGTTTTAGGTATGATACCATTAACACTTTCAAATCCTACTTGGACTTCATTAGGTCTTTCAATTATATTTTGACTTTCTGTTTCAACATTATTTACATTACTAGTTTTACCAAGTTTATATTATATTGTATTTAAGAAAAAATATATAAATCATTGATAATACTTGACAATAATGAAAAAAAATTATTATAAATAATATA
>DKNE01000029.1 GCA_002470645.1 Patescibacteria group bacterium UBA7396 | reverse complement strand
CTCACTTTTTATTTTTTCTTCCCACCATAATACCTTTTTGGTTTTTCTCAAGATTTTTTTGGTTTTGTTTCTTTCATAGAAAAAGTTCATAAAAATTCTCTCTCAACTATTTCTTCATCTTTGTATGAGGTATCATTTACTATTTCAAGTTTTTTCTTGATCAATTTTTCAATAGCTTCCAGTCTCACTTTTTCCTCTTCTATACACATACTAATAGCAAGTCCAGACTTCCCTGCACGTGCGGTTCTTCCTATACGATGAACATAAACTTCCGCCTCTTTTGGAAGTGAATAATTCACCACACAAGAAAGTCAATTTATATCAATTCAACGTGAAGCAATATCAGTTGCAACCAGTACTTTTATTTCTCAAGATTTTATAGCTTTTATAGCTTTAGTTCTTGCGTTTTGCGATCTATTTCTATGAATATTATCTGCTTTTATTCAAGCTGATCTTACAAAACTCAGAACCAAATCTGTCTCTTCTTGAGTTCTCACAAACACAATTATACTTTCTAAATCTTTTCTTTTCACAATTTGTTGGAGTAATTGTCTTCTGCGAGATGAAGCGATATGATAGACTTTTTGAGTAATTGTATCAGTGGTACTTGCCTGAGGTTTTATAGTTATAGTTTCAGGATTTTTTAAAATACTTGAGGCTAATTCTTTGATAGGTGCTGGCATAGTTGCTGAAAAAAACAAAGTTTGTCTGTGTTCTGGAATCCTTTTGATCAGTTTTTTAATATCTGGTAAAAATCCCATATCAAGCATTTTATCAGCTTCATCAAGTACAAATATTTCAACATATGAAAGTTTTATTACTCATTGCGTTATGAGATCCTCCAGTCTTCCTGGTGTAGCTATGAGTATATCAACTCATTTTTCAATGGCTTTTATTTGATGAAAATCATTTACTCATCCAAAAATTGTTGTACATTTTAGGTTTGTATTTGTTGCATATGGAGCAAAAGTTTCTCAGATTTGTATAGCAAGTTCACGAGTTGGAGCAACGATCAAAGCTTGTATTTTTCTGGTCACTTTAGCATCTTTTCATTCTCTCTCTATTCTGAGATTATAAATATTTTGTAAAACTGGAAGTGTAAAAGCAAGAGTTTTTCAGCTTCCAGTTTGGGCTATTCACAAAATATCTTTTCCTTCTATTGCTAGAGGAATAACTTTTTCCTGAATTGGTGTTGGAGTGATAAATTCAAGTTTTTCAAGCGCTTTATGAAGTGGTGGAATAATTGGTAAATCTTTAAAATTCATATATTTTTGTTAGTATTAAACTACGTATTGATTATGTAAAAACTGCGTTTAAAAAAATAAATCAGTATTATCCCTATATTTTTGTATTATATAGTAATTTTTATATTCATCTTAGTTATTATATTCAACTAAATTATTAGTCAACTACTCTACACTCAATTGAGTTATATTTTAGTTTTCAACAAAATTGGCATTAAAAAACTTGATAAAAAAGCTTTTATCATTGAAATATAAAATTATTATGGAGTTTTTTAGAGAGATGTGAAGTGATTTTTTAAAAATAACTTTTCTTTTTATATATATGTGTTATATTGTGAGAGTTTAGTTTTTAATGTCGTATATTATGAATGAAAAAGAAATGCAAAACTTGTATGAGGTGAGGAAGACGGTGAGGTTTGAGTTAGTGCCTCAGTTTATTTGAACTAATAAAAAACCAGCTTGAAATACTGAAAATAGAGTAAAATTTATTTTTGAAAATTTGATAAAATTAACAGATTTACACTCAGAATTTGTTAATTTACTTTGAAAAACTCTTGTTAATGAAAGAGAAAAAATCATAAAAGAAGAAGAAAATGACAATAATCAAAGTAAATTATTTTCAAAAGAATTATTGGAAAAATTTGGTCTTTCTAAAAAAGAGAGCTTAACTTCAGAAAATAGTAAAATTATAAATTACTTTTATGATTACGAAATTTGAAGCTTAGTTCAATTCAAATATAAATGACTAGAACAAGTTTTTAAAAATGATTGGATTGAAAATAAAAAGAAAATTAAGTATACAATAGATAAATATTGAAACGAAAAAAAGAAAAATAAAAACTATATCACACTTACAGACTTATGAGAAAATAATTTTATAAAAAAGTATTTTGAAGAATGGTTTGAAAACAATAAAAAAATAAATACTGAACTAAATAAATTTAAATTCATAGAAAACGATTTGTCAAGAATTTCTGATATTTGAGCTGAAATACAAAGATTAAATGGAAGAAATTATTTATGAAAACTTTATACTTTATTTGAGTGATGATATTTAGTTCATAAAAATGATGTAAATATTATAAATAATTTAAAGGAAAAATTAGCTGAAATAAAAAAGTTGATAAAAACTTTACTGGAACTTACAAAACCAAGTCAATCTTTTTGATTTCCAATAGAACATATTTCACTGAATTATTATACAAGAAACAAAACACCAAAACAATATGAAGAAGAAATAAAAGCAAAAGAAACTTTATTAAAACAACCTTATTTGTGAAAATTGTGAAATCTTTATTGAATTAATAAAAATAGCTCAATAGAAGAATTGTATAAAGAAATGAAAAAAATTAAAGCAAGAGAAAAAAGTGCTTTTATGCAATTATTACAAAAAGAAATACCATATGAAAATATTCAAAATCCTTTTGTATATAAAGATTTTGAGTGAAATGAACATGATGATTATAAGATTCAACTTTTTAGCAATATAAAAGAATGAGAAGATTGGAAAACAAAAGAAAAATTAACATCTAAAGATATATATAATAAAGTTCTGAATCTAACAAAACAAATAGAAAAAGAAACTAATAAACAAGAAAAAACTAAATTAAAAGAAAAAAGATGAGAACACTATTTTATGTGAAATAAAGTTTTTCCTGATTATTTTAGTTTTTGTGAAGACTATAAAAAGGTTGCTAGGGAATATTGAGAAAGAAAAGCAGAAGTTTTGACACTTGAAAGAGAAAAAATATTAGCAGAAAGAGAAAGATGATGGTGATTTATAACAAAAAATGAAAGTTGAGAATATTTCGTAAATACGATTTCAATAGAAAATACTCAGAAAGTTTATAAATACTTGAAAGATTGAAATATGTTGGAAAAAATTTGAGATACAAGTTATTTTATATTTAACTCAATCACTTTAAGAGCTTTAGATAAACTTTGTTTTAAAAAAGATTCATCGTTTGCAAAAGATATAAAAATAAAAATTGACAAAAAATTTCTTAATGAGTTTAAAAGTCATGACTGAAAAATAATAGAAGAAATAAAATCAAAAAATCAACTGATAGAAGAAAATGAGCTTTTAAACTTTTATAACGAAGTTTTCGAAGTTCAAACTACTTTATGAATTATGTATAGAGATGGGGAAACATCTCAAAATATTTTAAAAAATTCACAAGATGAAGAAGAATTTGAGATAAATCTAAAACTTGAATGTTATGTTTTAGATGAATTTAAAACAAATCAAGAAAAAATTGATAATTTACTAAAAAATAATAATTGAAACTCTTATAAAATAACTTCTTGGGATTTAAGGGGAAAAAGAGAAAAACCTGAAGAACACACAAAATGGTGGTTTAAGTTTTGGGATTCTAAAAATGAAGAAAATAAATTTCCTTTAAGAATAAATCCAGAGATTAGCATTTCTTATGTAGAACAAGATAAAAATTTTAAAAAATTAAAACCAAATCAAACAAATAATAGAAGAACAAGAGAAAGATTTTTACTTGTAACAACTTTATCTCATAAAGCGAATTCAAAGTATATTGATAGTGCTTTTACATTAGATAAAAAACAAGAAAATATTGATATAGTTAATAATAGTTTGAAAAAATATGATTATTTTTATTGACTGGATAAATGAACCAATGAACTTATAACTTTATGAATTTATAAAAAATGAGAAAACTGAAAAATAGAACCAGTAAATATTTCTGAAAAAATAGAAGTTTATAAAATCACCGATAATTGATTAAATAAAACAAAAGATGTAATAAATAAAGGTTGAAGTATAAAAACTCATATTTTATATAAAAATCCTTCAAACTTTTTAGAGTTTATAAATGATAATTCTATTTTTGAAAAACAAGAACAAGAAAAAAATATTATTTCTTGTCTTTGAAATCTGACAAGTGCAAAAGTTATTGATAAAAAAATTATTTTAAATTGAGATGTAAATACTATAAAAAAACTTTATGAAATAAATGCAAAAAGATTTATTTATATATTTATTCAAGAACAATGAAAATCTGATGAAAAAATTATTTTTGATGATAAAGATCAAGTTTTTAGATTTGGTTGAAAATGAATTTATTATTATAATGAAAATGTAAAAAATTTTATTTCGAAAGAAGAAATAGAAAAAAAATTAAATGACTATATTTTACAAATAAAAAATTTTGATCCAAAAAAAGACGAATTAGAAGATATTTCTATAAATAAAATAAATCATTTAAAAAATGCCGTTTGTGCAAATATAGTTTGAGTTATAATGAGATTACAAGAAATAGATTTATTTCCTTGATATATTGTTTATGAAAATTTAAAAATTTCTACTAGTAATAGTGATTTAGAAAAACAAAACACTTTTCTATGAAATCTTATAAATGAAAAAATTTATAATAAATTACAATTAACAAACGAAGTTCCAGCAATTTTAAAACAGTTTAGAAGTGATTTAGATGAAAAAGATATAATTCAACATTGAAAGATTATTTATATAAATAAAAACTTTACTTCTACAGCTTGTCCGGTTTGTAATGAAACTCTGACAAAAACTGAAAATTGAAAAGTGGTTGATAAAAAAGATAATGAAATAAATAAATTATGATGACATATGTCAGACTTTGAAAAAAAAATGACACACTTAACAGATAAAGAATATCAAGATTGGCTAAAAAATGAAAGTTTCAAAAAAGCTAATATGAGTAAGTGAAAAATAGATAAAAATAAATATCAATCTTGAAATATAAGATGAAAAACTTGTGAGTTTCATTTACAAAATTCAAAATATCTAGAATTTAACTTTCTAACTTCTTGAGACGACCTAGCAACTTACAATATAGCAAAAAAATGACTTGAATACATTAAATCTTTAAATTAAAACTACTCCTTCACAGGAGTATTTTTTTATCCCTGTCAAGCTCCCAAAAAACTGGACACGAAATATCTTAACAAAAAAGAAGAATTATGAGTGTAACTTAGCAAATTTTGCAGGAGCCATTTTGAGAGTAGCATGAATTAAAAAATATAGTTCTAATAATCCTTTAATTTGATATAATCAGTAGACTAAATTCAAGGAAACAAAATATGAAAAATTACTTGAAGAAAAGTTAGAAGAATGGAATGATAAAAAACACGACAATTTATTTAATTAAAAGAGACTCATCGTCTCTTTTTTGATTTTTCAAAAATTATACGATACAATATTTATAGATATAACTAATACTCATAAAATGCAAAATTATATAAAACTTTCCACACTCAATGATTTCATCTTTTGCCCAAAAAGTATTTATTATCACAATTTATACGATAGTTATGAGAAAAAACTTTATCAAGAAGAAGCTCAAATTGCTTGAAGTATTGCTCATGAAAGTATAGATAATAAAACATACTCAACTTCAAAAAATGTTTTACAATCACTTGATGTTTACTGCGAAAAATATGGAATTGCTGGGAAAATAGACCAATTTTTTACACAAGAATGAAAATTAGTAGAAAGAAAAAACAAAATAGAAAAAATTTATTTATGATATAAATACCAACTCTGGTGACAAATGTTTTGTTTAGAAGAAATGTGATATGAGGTGAGAAGTTTAGAGTTTTATAGTATGCAAGACAATAAAAAATATAGGATTTATAAACCAAATATAAAAGAGCTTCTAGCTTTTGAGGAAATGTTAGAACGATACAGAAAATATGATATGCTCCAAAAATATTTTCAGCAAAATACTCAAAAATGCCTCAAATGTATTTATCGAGAACTTTGTGATTATTTTATTTGAGAAGTATATCCTCAAATGCAACTTTTTTCTGATAATGAAAATACCAAAACAAACTAAATTTTATATTTTCTAATTTTGATTTTTATGCTCCAATTCCCCGATTTTGAAGAAAAACAAATACTTTTCATAGAAAGTTTTGAGACCAAAAATATTTCTTTTGAAAATGAAAATCTCGTGATAAAAGAAGATTGAGACATAAAAAATAAAGTTTCTTTGTATAAAATTTTTACTATTTTTCTTATTTGAGAAACTACACTTACCAGTGTAATTATTAGAAAATTTCAAGATTTTTGAATTACTCTTGTACTTTTAAAACAAAACTTTCTTCCCTATCTTGTAATTGGAAATGAAACAGAATGAAATTTTATTCTTCGTAAAAAACAATATGAAAAAACTGATGAAGAAATGCTTCATATAGCAAAAGAAATTATTTTACTCAAAACAAGAAATCAACTTTCACTTCTCAAAAATTTTCGTGATAAATCTGAAAGTCTGAAATGAGAAATCGAGAAAACAAAAGATATTATTAAAAAAATTCCTTGAGCTGAAAATTATGAAAGTCTTTTGTGATATGAGTGAAATGTTTCAAAAATATTTTTTGGAAGTTATTTTGAAAGTATAGATTGGCATAGAAGAGCTCCAAGAGTAAAAGCAGATATTCCAAATTTACTTTTAGATATTTGATATACGTATTTATTTCATTTTGTAGAAGCACTTTTGAGATTGTATGGATTTGATAATTATTATTGAGTATATCATCGTACTTGGTATCAAAGAAAATCTTTAGCACTTGATATAATGGAGCCATTTCGTTGCATCATAGATAAAGCTCTTTTAAAAGCTTACAATCTTTGACAAATAAATAAAAAAGATTTTGAATTTAAAAATGGGCGATATGAACTTGACTGGAAAATTTCTAAAAAATATACTCGCATATTTTTAGTTGCTATTATGGAAAACAAAAAAGAAATGTTTTATTTTGTAAAAGAATATTACAAATTTTTTATGAAATGAAGAAATGAATTTCCAAAATATGAGATTTAATTTTTTACTTTAAAATATGTTAATAGTGACTTACGATATTCATAATGATAAACTGAGAACTAAGTTTTGAAAATTCCTAAAAAAATATGGGAGAAGATTGCAATATAGTGTTTTTGAGCTCAAAAATAGTGAGAGAATTTTAAATATTGTTGCAAGAGAAATTTCTGAAAAGTTTGAGCCAGAATTTACTGGAGCTGATAGTATTTTAATTTTACCTTTCACAAAGGTTGATAGAGAAAAAGTTATCAGGTATGGGCAACCTGCAATGGAAGAAGAGGAAATTTTATTTTTATAATAATATTTGATTTTTATGAAATACATTATATAATCCAACTAATTTAAGATCTTTAAAATCACCTGTTAAAAATGTAGAAAAACCCTTGAAAAAGGTGGAAGTTATACTGTTTGTTTTCAAAAAATGTAAACCTGAGTCTTAATTTTTTCTGACTCCCATAAATAAGCCAAAAGTCATAATTTTATAAAATAGATTATTTGTATCTTATTGGCTTATTTATCTAAAAAATGCCATTGAAAACCAATATTAAATTTCTACTTTTGTAGATACATTCTAAGTCATTGTTGATTAATATAATTGAAAACCAATATTAAATTTCTACTTTTGTAGATTTTGTACTTCCTGTTATTGTGTTATTATTGAAAACCAATATTAAATTTCTACTTTTGTAGATGTACTCCTCTGCTATGAGGAGATTATTTTATTGAAAACCAATATTAAATTTCTACTTTTGTAGATTAGTAAATATATGCTTTGAGATAAATAATTGAAAACCAATATTAAATTTCTACTTTTGTAGATTGGACGATAAGATCATCCAGGAAAAATATTGAAAACCAATATTAAATTTCTACTTTTGTAGATGTGTGGGGATCATCCTACACAACTACTATTGAAAACCAATATTAAATTTCTACTTTTGTAGATGAGACACCACTAGCCAATGATATAATATTGAAAACCAATATTAAATTTCTACTTTTGTAGATTCATCTTCATTTTTTTTCTCAAAGACTATTGAAAACCAATATTAAATTTCTACTTTTGTAGATGCATCTCAAAAAATTTCTCATATAGAATTGAAAACCAATATTAAATTTCTACTTTTGTAGATTATATCTCATTCGAATTCTCTTATATCTATTGAAAACCAATATTAAATTTCTACTTTTGTAGATTTATATGTAGAAAACAATAAAAGTAATATATTGAAAACCAATATTAAATTTCTACTTTTGTAGATTTCGGTATGTATTTGAATTTTTTTATATTGAAAACCAATATTAAATTTCTACTTTTGTAGATTTGTACGTAATATTACTAGACTGTATATTGAAAACCAATATTAAATTTCTACTTTTGTAGATAATTGCTCTCAACTATAATAGCTGTAACATTGAAAACCAATATTAAATTTCTACTTTTGTAGATACTCTTGCACTTTGTTTAATAGGTTTAAATTGAAAACCAATATTAAATTTCTACTTTTGTAGATTTGACGGAGCTGATCTATTCGGCTCAGATTGAAAACCAATATTAAATTTCTACTTTTGTAGATAAGTTTTTCAATTCATTGGATTGTTATATTGAAAACCAATATTAA
>DKNE01000036.1 GCA_002470645.1 Patescibacteria group bacterium UBA7396 | reverse complement strand
CCAGTTTTTTGGGGGCTTGACAATCTGATAATTTTAAATTTAATAATTCTGCTCTTCTAATCCCAGTATTAATAAAAGTTTCAAAAATCACATAATCTCTTATATCATTAAATTTCCTATTTTTATGCTTCAGGCATTCTTTAATTTTTATTATATCATCTTCACTTAATGATTTTGGTAAAGATTTAGTTCCCTTTACTTTTTGTAGTTCATCTATTAAGATTTTTTCAGATAACTCAATTTCCTTTAAAAATTTATAATATTTCCTTATACATTTATAATATTTTCATATGGTGTTATTACTTATACCTTTATTTGTTAAGTTATAGTATGCAAATCTTAATTTGATAATATTATTAAAATCATCTATCTTTTCAAATTTTGAATATTCAATAAAGTTTTTCAAATATTTTATATAATACTTTTGACTTTCAAAAGCTAATCATTGAATTTTCAATTGTAGTACATAATCATCTATTTTAAAGATATTGCATATATCTTGAGGGATAGAGATATTTAATATTTTAATTTTTTCCATACAAAAAAAGTTATACAAATATTACAGAGGCTTGTAATAAAATGTATAACTTTTAATTTTATTTTTAAGGTAGTAGTGCATTTAGCTTTTAGAAGCTAAATGGAGGTGTCAATGGGAATTGAACCCATATACGGGGTGTTGCAGACCCCTGCATAACCACTCTGCCATGACACCATGACTAAAGTGAGGAGATTATATAAAAAAATGAAAAAAATTCAAATCTTTTATAAAAAATCTCTGCTAAAGCAGAGATTTTTTTATTTTGATAATTTTTTTACCAAATTGTTGAGTAAAATTGTTTGTTTATTATATTTATTTCTCAAGATTTGATGTTTTGTTTGAGCAAGTTCATAATTGTATCTTGCTATTAAAAATTCATTGATAATATTTACATATCTTTGTTTATCAGAAGCTGTTAAATTTTTATTATTAATAATAGCCATTGATAATTTTGTTGTATTTTTAGAAAAATCATATGTAGAAATGTATTTTATTTCAAATCAGAAATATTTTGCTGTTTGTACTTTTGATTCTACAATATATTTAAATCTAATTTGTTCATTTACAGTTGTATTTGCAATTGATCCAGTTCATTTCATAGAAATTACCATATCACTTAGCTCTTTTGTTACTTGTGACAAAGATGCATCATTTAATACTGTTGGCACATTTCAACATGTTTTATCATAATAACTTGGTGAAAAATCTCCTGAAGGACAATTATCTTTTGCCAATGTTACTCATCCACCTCATCCTCAAGAACTTGAAGATCATACTACTTGTTTATCAGTTACTGCAACAAATTCAGAAGCAGAACAAGTATAAATAGTAGCAATTCAGTTTACTACAGAAGCAATATTTGAAGATGGTGTAGCAAAACCATTAAAACAGTTTGATGCCATAGTATCAGTAAGCGCAAATGTTTGGTATCAATCAAGCCCAAAATGTTTTACTTTGATTCTTACAGATGATAGAGTAGTAGAAACTGGGATTTGAATTTTTACTGGTTTTGAAAAATTTAATTTTTTTCCAGTAATTCAAAATTTAATTTTTCCTACATCTTGTTCATTTGAAGGAAGAGTTACTGGTAAAGCAGTAATAACGTCAGTTGAAACTTGGTTGATATCTAAAGCTCATCCCGCTGAATCAGTTACTTCTGTTCCAGTAGGTACAACAACAGAAATAGAATTATTTGAAACTAATACTGGTTGAGTAAAAGTTACTTTGGTAGCCCCAGTTGCTACTTGTACAGCACCTGAAAAACTACTTACAGGATTATCATATTCATTTCCGCTTCCGTATCACATAATACCTGCGATTCATGCTGTTGGTGCTACTTGTAACAAAACTAATACCAATACAAAACTTACTCATCCAAATACTGATAATCCGTTTTTTGTAAATTTTGAAATGTAATTTTTCATAAAAACAAAAATTATAAAATAATATTAAAATCATTATAAAGACTCTCTCTAAAAGATGTCTATTTTTACAATTTTTGTTTTTGTTTTTTTTATTACATTTATTTTATGTAAGACTTGATAGTAAGTAATTTTTTAATAAAGTCAAGTTTTTTATTTGAAGAAAAAATTATTGGCATTTCCAAACTCATATGAAATTGGCTGAATCAAAATTCTATTATTGGATAAAAAAAAGAAAATATAGAGCATATTTTCTTTTTAAGATTTTATCTGATTTTTAAATTATTCCTGAATTAATTTTTTCAAATTATTGATTGTTTGTATTTTTTCATTTTTCAAAGTTTGTGTTTTTATAGCAGATTTATCATACATATAACTTGCTATTAAAAAATGATTTAATCCTTCAATAAGTGCTTTCTTTTTAGATAATGAAATCTTGTTGTGTAATATAATTTTTTTAGAAATTATGATTACTATATCAGATTTTTTATACTCAGGAATATAACTGATAGTATAAGAAAAATATTTCATTGTTTTTATACGATCCTTTAAATCTGTTGAAGTGTTTTCTAAAGTATTTACATCTGATACTATAGTATTTTCAGATATCATTGGAGCTGTTCAACAAACTCAATCATAATAACTTGGTGAAAAATCTCCTGAAGGACAATTATCTTTGCTAAGTGAACTTCAACCTCCACCTCAGCCTCCACTTGAAGATGATACTACATCAACTACTGCAACAAATTCAGAAGCAGAACAAGTATAAATAGTTGCTATTCCAGCTACTACTGAAGCTACATTTGAAGAAGGTGTTGCTATTCAATTAAAACAAGTTGAAGCATAATTATCAGTAAGTGCAGAAGTTTGATATCCACTCACCCCAGCATGTTTTGCTTTTATTTTTACCGTTCCAGCAGTAGTAGTAACTGGTATTTGGAGTTTTACTGGTTTTGAAAAATTAAGTTTTATTCCTGAAATTCAGAATTGTATTTTTCCTACATCTTGTTCATCGTTAGATAATGCAATTGGTAAAGAAGGTAAAATACTTGTAGCTATTTCAGTTGGATTAAAAATTCCTCCATTTGATGAAATAATTTCAGCTCAAGATGGAATAATTACTGATATATTAGAACTAGTAACTTCTACAGGTTGTGTCATAATAACTTGTGTAGCTCAAGTTAAAGTTTCTCAACTTCAAACAGTTACTGATCAAGAAAAAGTAGATGTTGGACTTGTATAGTCACCACTGCTTCCATATCATGAAAGTCATATAACTCAAAGGGTTGTTGAAAAGTTCAGTAATAAAAGCAATACTAAAAAACTTACTCATCAAAATATTGCCAAAGAGTTTTTTGTGATATTTCAAATGATTTTTTTCATAGATAAAAAATTATGATATAAGTGTAGATAGAATTATAAAAGTTTTTTTGATAAAATCAAGAAAAGTCACATATAAAAGTTATTGACATTTCCAAATTCATATAAAGTTATTAGACTCGTAATTTCAGATATCTCTATAAAACATATAACATTTTTGTTTTATTTCATTTATTAATTCTTTATTTATAGCATTCTTAAGGGTTAAATCGTCAAGTACAAAAAAATAATTCGCGATATCTAATCAAGAGAGAGTATTCATATATTTTACATTGGTATAATTTTCTGTTTGTTTTTGTAACACTCTCTGATCAAAAATAGAATTTCCTATCAGATTTACTCTCAGAGCAAATTCACATCTTTGAGTATTTTTGATATTATACCAATAACACATATGTGGAAATCAAGAAATAATTTTCTTATCAGGATGGTTTTGCTCTATATATTCATAGGTATTTTTAAAATTTGGTTTTGGAGAAGTAGCGTCGATATAATAAAATCTTTGCGGGAGAAGAGTAAAATGAAATGTTTGCATGATTGAGATAAAAATTGCTGTCATCAAAACAAAAATTCCTATTTTTTCATATATATTTTTATATTTTTCCATACAATATTCTCAAACCATCACGATACTATAGCATCAAAAAAGCGTGATAAGAGAAAAAAGATGAAACATATATCTTGAATGCGCGAAGTATCAAAAAGAAATAGAAATAATATTTATAAGAAAAATTCATCCAAAAAGCAAAAATTCTTGCCATTTTTTTGAAAAAAGTAAATACATAATCCCAAGCAAATACGCATAAAATATAACTCATAATTGCTCTATAAACACTTGCAGATAATAAGAAAAAAAAGTGAAAAAATGGTATTGTTCTATAGAATTAATCTTTGGAATAATGCTTCAAATAGATACCTCTCCACCAGAAAATATTTTTAAAAATAATTGTATTCCCCCATATCATAGCAGAACAGTTCAAAGAAAAAAGAGTGATTTCCTATCTTTACGAGAAAACAAATCATAAAAAAATAATACTAGTACAATAGGAATAAAAGCCAAGAAAAAATAATGAAAAAGAAGTCAAAAAAATAAAAAGATAGAAAATAAACTCAAATACATTTGTCTTTTGCTTTGAATATATCTATACAAGAAAAAAGTCACTATAAAATACAAAAATCCAAGCATTTCATAAAATCTTGCTTCCCTACTCCAAATAATTTGCCAAGTAGAAAAAAGAAACAAAAACATGAAAACAAGAACTGACACATTTTTATATCTACATTCTTTGCTCAGGTGAAGAGAAAAAATATAATAGAGAAAAATAAAGCCAAGTGAAATAAAAAAACTTGGAAGTCTTGCTGAAACATCAGAAAATCAGAAAAAATGAAAAGAAAGTGCTTGAAAGAAATGAAAAAAATATTGAGAAAATTCATACATTCACCCAGCTAATTTTGGCAAAAAGTTATTTTGAGTGATAAAATATGCAATCAGAGAACTGTATCATTCATCAATCCAAAATGAACCAGTGGCTAATTCATATCACCTCAAATATATTCCATAAGCAATTCAAAGAAACAAGATGAAATAAAAAGATATTTTTTTCATAACGATATAATTAAAAAATTCTATGCAAAACATATTCATTTTAGAAAAATTTGCAATAAAAAAAGTTTTTATATAATAAATTACATAAATAGAATTAATATTTGTCAATGAGTAAGAGTTTATTTTTATTTTTTTCTTTCTGTAGTATATATTTGATACTATTATTCTTAGGAGATTTTGAAATAAATTTTTCTTCATTTTTTTTGTGAAATGCTCTTCAAAATAAATCGCTGATTTTTATACTTATTGGAATAGGGATTTTTTGGAGTGGGAAGGAGGTGATTGATCTTTTAGAAAACGATAATTTAAATATTAACAAATAAATTCATGAATATTTTAGTAACTGGAAGTAGTTGATTTATTGGCTTTCATACAGCAAAAAAATTACTTGAAATCTGATACAATATCATTGGAATTGATAATGAAAATGATTATTATGATATAGAATTAAAGAAAAACAGAAGAAATATTTTACAGTGATTTTCAAATTTTACTTTTTATAATATTTCGATTTGAGATAGAGAAAACCTAGAACATATTTTTCAAACAGAGAAAATAGAAAAAGTATGCCATCTTGCTGCTCAAGCAGGGGTAAGATATAGTATAGAAAATCCTTTTGCATATATAGAGTCAAACATTATATGATTTCATAATATCATATTTTTAGCTCAAAAATATAAAATCCAAAACTTTGTGTATGCATCGAGTTCAAGTGTTTATTGAAATAATGAAAAACAGCCTTTTTGTGTAGATGATAGAGTGGACCATCCTATTTCTCTCTATGCCGCAACAAAAAAATCAAATGAAATTATAGCACATAGCTATAGTCATATTCATAATTTACCAACTATTTGACTCAGATTTTTTACGGTATATTGACCATATTCTCGTCCAGATATGGCGATGCTTAAATTTGCCCTCAAAATGAAAAATAAAGAATGTATTGAAATATACAATAATTGAGAAATGTTTAGAGATTTTACTTATATAGGTGATATTGTTGATGGGATTTTAAAAAGTTTAGATTCAAATTTTCATTATGAAATTTTTAATCTTTGAAATGATAAACCTGTTAAACTCCTTTCTATGATTGAACTGCTGGAAAAAAGTATTGGAATTGAAGCAATAAAAAAATATCTCCCTATGCAAGCATGAGATGTTAGCGCAACTTGGTCAGATATAGAATATACAAAGAAAAAATTAAATTGGGAGCCTAAAACATCTCTTGAAGAAGGAATAAAAAAATTTGGAGAATGGTTTAGGGAATATTATAAGTAATAAATACTACGATGAACAAAGATACATTTATAAAATTATTACAAATACTCCTTATTTTAATCTGTTGATGAGTAATTTGATATATGTATCTGAACAGAATTCAGATACATATAAATCTCTTAAATGGTTTTTTTATTCTATGAATAAGTATAATATCTTTACTTGTATATTATCACACATATTACACAGAAATCGAGATAAAAGAAAACTTTTTATCCAAAAAACTTATACGTATAAAATATTTAACTCTTCATCGGTCTTATGTATATCTCATAATATTAATTATATCGTTTATTGGAGTTAAACTGATAGTACAAAATTATACAGGAATTTCTGTTGAAAGTGACTTAGTCTATTATGATGCAAAATTATTTTTAGAATGATTAGTCCCATATAAAGATTTTATTACTCGAGAACCATATTTATTATATATCACAAGTTGATTTTTATATATTTTAGAACCTTTTTCTTTAGAAATTTTTGTGAATTTTTATTTAATTTTTTCTCTATGAACTATTATAGTTTTATATAAAATTGGGACCCTTATTTGAAAAAAAGAAACTTGACTTATTTTATCGACTTTATTCGTATTTACACCTTTTTTAATAAAATTTCCTTCTGCGAACTACCAATTTTATGGAGCTATCTACTTATTTTTCTTTTCTTTAATGCTTTTTTATCTTTTTCATTCACTAAAAAATAAAAAAAATATCCATTTCTTTCTTACTGGCCTTTTATTATGAATTACTGTTTGGATATATAGAGGGAGTATCCCATTTATTGCTATTGTTTGATTTTTAATATCTTTCTTACTCTCAAAAGAAAAAGAAAATTTTAAAACTATAGTATCAAAAAATATTCTTACTTTTTTAGGGATATCTATTTCTCTGATTCCTCCTATTATTTATTATATCAATATCCTATGATTTACTTGGTTTAATACTATTTTAAGTGCAAAATTTTTAATCCTTGTATATTGCTTCTATTTTCCAATCATTTTTGTATGATATATTTTTTATAAATTGACTCATAAAAAGAAAATTCTACAAAATCTTTTCTTTTTATGTTTCATATCTATTGTATTATGAATGTTTTTTTTCACAGAAGCAGACAACACCAGTGTATGAGAAAAAATTGGTACTATAAACGATTATATAAGACATTTATGATATTTCTTACTTCCAGTGTTGCTTATTTCATCAAATATATTTTTTCAATATTTATTTCCAAAAATTTTTTACAAATCAAAAATAATTTATCTTCTCAATATTTTAATAATATGAATTATTTTTTATGGAACGCATCATCCTCTGAGATGAACTTCTTTTTGACTCAGTAATAATTTTATATTTCTTTTCTATTGAATAATGATGGTATATAGCATTATTCACTTTTATTTTTTAGAAAAAATATCCTCTTTTCACATAAAAAATGCTACATATATTTTTATTGCTTTTATGTTTATTGTTATTTATATTTGTGGAAACTTATTCTTCGTTGAATGGGTGGATCATTATGTAATAAATTTTGTTATCCCCTCAATAATAATTATATGACTTTTCTTAGAAGAATTTAATATATCTATTTTTATAAAATATATTTTTAGTATTTCTTTACTGTATTTTTTTAGTATTTTTTATTATTTTAACTATAATATAGTAGAAAGTTCTGATATAAAGAAAAATACGCTAGATAGTATTGTTCTCTACATAAAAAAGCATACTTCTGAAAATGAAATCATTTTTACAGCAAATCCAACATTTGTATTTAGGAGTGATAGAAATCTTGCCCTCAATATCACACATCCTCTTGTTTATATAAAAAATCCTCCTTATTTTAGTGATTATGATCCTTATAAACTCGTTCCCTCTATATCTTGAGTAATACAATATCTAGAAAATAATAAAGTACAATTGATAATTGCTGACAGAAGAACAAAAGCACTTTTTATATCCGATAGACACAAATATATTCAAGAATATATTTTAAAAAATTATAGTCTGCAAACCACTATTGATAGTGTAGAAATATATAAAAGAAACTAAAAAAACTGGGAAACAAAAATTGTTTCCCAGTTTTTTATGTAGTAAGTAATTGTCAGAGAAATTTTCATCTTTGCTTTAATTCAGAAAAAGTAATTTTTTGAGTTAAAAATAAATATAATGAAAAGCCGAAAAGTCAAGAAAATAAAAATAAATATGCTATTTTAGAAAAGATATAGGAAAACCATAATGAGTGTTTCTTAAAAAAAAGTAATCCAGAAATTGATAAATTTTTTATTGATCAAAAGAAATTTAATTTTCCTGTACTTTGTCATTTTAAATGAATAAGAGATACCGAAGAAATAAACCTTATTTTAAAATTATTTTTCCATACTCTATAACACAAGTCTACATCATTATAAAAAAGTGGGAATTTTTTTTCATCAAAAAGTCATCCAATACTATCTATAACCTCTTTTTTTAACAAAATACATGCTCATCCGGCCTGTTCAATATCAAAATCCTCATCGAAAGTTTTATCAAGATACAAATATTGAATAACAGGAGAAAATTTGAATATATGAAATCTTTTATATAAAAGTCAAAATACGAGCTTAAGAAAATTTGGAAATCTTCTATGAATATAGTACTGAGTACTTCCATCTAAATTTAATAATTTGCATGTAGTAGCACCATAGTGAGTATTTTTTTGTAAAAATTCTATCATAGGCGTTAAGCAATCATTTTGAATAATAGTATCTGTATTTAAAACCCAAATATACTCTCATTTTGCTATATTATATGCTTGATTATTTGCTGGGGCAAACATATTATTAAAATTATTTTTAATAAAAATAATTTTCCCTTTATATTTTTCTTCAATTTTTTCTATACTTCCATCTATTGATCCATTATCAACTAAAATAATTTCAAACATATCATTTGAGATATTTGTAAAAATTGAATCAATACAATCAAGACTCTCATTTCCTTGATTCCAATTTAAGAGAATTATCGAAACTTTTGGCTTATTATTGAGCATATTTTTCATATATTATTAAATATTTTTTTATAATATTTTCCCACAAGATTT
>DKNE01000012.1 GCA_002470645.1 Patescibacteria group bacterium UBA7396 | reverse complement strand
AAAAGAAATTATAGAAAGTTTTTGAAAAACAAGCCCCAAAGAAATAAAAGAAACAATACTGTGAGACACTATCCCAGTAACATACGCAAGCTGTGAAGGTATTTCTCATGGAGTAAAAAAAATGTTTTACAAAAATAGTAGTGTTCCATATTGAAATACGTGCGAAGCATGAGTAGAATTTGAATGTAGAAATGGAGAATGGAAACATAGTTCATCAAATAAGATAGACTATCCAAGTGAAGTAGAATGTGTAGAATGAACACCAAAGAGATGTGAAATATCAACCACAAATGATGGTTATAGCCTGTGAGAACCCCTAGAACATGGAAGTGGTAGTACTCTTACAAAAGAAGATGTTAGTTTTGAAAATGGAGAAAAAATATTATCCCAAGAATTTCATTGTGATAATTGAGATTTGGTAAAAAGAGAAACCCCAGAAACGTGAGAAATAAGGAAATGTGATATAGATTATTATGCAAATAATAATCTGTGTGAATGAGTATGAATATGATACTATAGCCCTGATGAATCTATAACAAGAACTGCTTGTAGTAATAAACTAGGGAATTCAAGTTATACTACTTCAGGAAGTGGAAGTAATACTTGTGAATATATATGTGAATCATGATATGAGTGAGCGAGTTGTAGTGCAAAACAAAAGACAATAACCAGTGGAGTATATAATGGAAGAACATTTAGTTTTACCAGTTTTGTACTTTCATATGGAACTCCTCAAACCAAAACATCGAGTGCTCTGACTATTTCATGAGGAACTTCAATCTTAACAGCAACCTTTACTTTATGAACAAATGGAACTGATGTTACACTTTCTAATCAAAGTGAGAATATAGTTTGTAGTACAGGGTATTATAAAAATGGAAGTGATTGTAGTACTCAATGGAGTTGAAATGCGACAACATGATATTTATTTACAAATACGAGTGGGACTGCGCAATATCCAACGAGTTGTAATAATTTATTGACAAGTGCAACTTGGAAAAATACACTGATTTGAAGTCCTTGGAATGGGAGTACATTTTTGAATGGAGTATATTTTATAAAACCAGATGCATGAACAGCTTTTAAAGTGTATTGTGATATGACAACAGATGCTTGATGATGGACTTTAGTTTTAAATAATGGAAGAAATGGCGTTACAGCATACGATTTTTATGGCGGAAATAATGTAAATAGTTATGCTATTTCTCCTATAAGTTGAGAAAATGGTGTGTCTGGGAGTATATGAATCAATAAATTTACCAATAACTTTAATTTTACTCTAGCAAAACTTATATTTGTTGCTTGAGATGACCCTAGTCAAACTGCCAAGTTTTATAAAACAATTACTAAAAATAATGTGAATACTTGGTTTAATGCAGGTCAGATTGAGGCAGAAACAACAAAAATATGTATTGATTATTCACTTTCACAACAATGTACTACTCGTCCTTTTGACCATGATTATAATAATGATGGAATTCAGGATAATTCTGCTACATCTATATTTTGGGGAATGACTTTAGCTAAATATTGATTTCTTGATTGATGATTACCTATTCATGGTGGTGGTTGATCAGGAGGATGGTGCTCAGTTACTTGAAATTATAATTCAAACGCTTGGAAGGATAGTTATGCTGATGGGCATTGGTGAAACGGAATGCTGATATATTTTAAATAATCTTTTTAAGATTACTAATTTTTTTATTGATTATGCATCAAATAGACTTTCTTACGACCGTGATTGATAATTATTGAGATATGTGATTTGCTTTTCATCTAGCAATTTCACTACTTGATCAAGATAAAAATGTACGTATTCGATTTTTCTGAGATGATAGGCAACTTTTTTGAAAATTAAAATGAGATTTAACTATACCAAATGTGGAGTATTATGATGTAAAAGATTTTGAAAAATCTTCGCCTTCAGAAACGATATATAATTTTTTTGATAGAAAAATCAATTTTGAATACCTTCATACATTTCAACATGATATAGAACTCATAAATTTTTCATATTTTTTGATGCATGATTGAGTAAAAAATCTTCATAATACCCAGTACCAATCAAAAAATGTTTTTGTAAGACATTATATTCCATCATTGTTGAAAGAATGAGGTTGAGTTATTATTTCTCCTCAAATTGAAATATTTTCAAAAGAGTTACAAAAAAAGGGAGCTAATTATTATAAAAAAGAATTATTTCCTCATTTAGCAGTGGATATTTTAGAAAAAGATTGGGTTTCAGTATTTTGTTATCCAGAAACATTTGAGCAAATAAAGGAAAATATTTTACAAGATTCACAAAAAATTTATCTTGTTTTTCAGCATGATATAAAATGAGAAAATATTATTAATATGCCTTTTTTGAATATTTTAGAATATGAAAAATTACTTCATATTTGCCAATATAATATAGTAAGATGAGAAAATAGTTTAGTAGCAGCCATTTGAGCTGAACAACCATTTTTATGGGATATTTATAAAGAACATAATGATGCTCACAAATATAAAATAGAAGATTTTATTATTTTTTTAAAGCGTTTTTCAGAAGATAAAGAATATTTTGAGTGTTTTAAAAATTTTAATTTATTTGATGATAAAGGGCATAATTTGCAAAAAATATTTTTAATGGATCATCATGAATTGTTTATTAATTTAGCTAAATACATTACTCAGTATGCAAATCTTTTAAAAAATATAAAAAAGTAGTGTGATTTTTTGATTTTTATCAAAGGATATGCTATAATTTTTGTACTTATTTAATTTATTAATAATTATTATATTATGAATACAAAAAAAATACTTGCTGTATTTGCGGTATCGGCTATTTATCTTCCAACTTTTGCTACGGGAGAATTAAACTTAGAATCTTTATTAACTTGAGCTGTACAACCAGAAGCAACACAATTAAATCTGGCTTCAACATCTATAGTTTGAGTTGATAGTATTGATGCATCTACTTTAGTTGTGAGATTATCAAACCAACTATCAGGAATTTCTTCTAGCTCTGATGCAAAAGTATTAGAAGATATTTCAGTTGCTTCTTCAATTAAAAGCCCAGATAATACAAAAAAAATAGATATTGCTTTAAATTCAGATTTAATGATGGGAACAAATTATAGTATCATTTCTATTTCTGAAGGACTTGATTCAAGTATTGATTTTAATTTTAGTGCACCAATGACTGAGATTAAAAACTCAATTACTCCAACTCAAACTGGAATTAATCATATTGTTGTGAAAGATACAAAAAATATTGAACTTTATTTAAACAATGATGCGACATTAGGTACTTATGAATTTAAAGTATTTAAAGAAATTAGCTCTGCAAATATGTTTCTTGATACAAGTAATGTAAATGTTCAATTATCACAACCAATACTTCCAAACATGGATTATATTTTGATTTTGAACTTAAAAGATATGGAAAATAAAGATATTGAAGTTGAAAATTCTTTATTTGATTTTGTGAGTGGAGAATTTATAACTGCGCCAGTCCTTCCAGAAGTATCTACTGGAAGTGAAGTTCCTGTAGCAGTAGAAGTTCCAGTTGATAATCCTATGGAAACAACCGGACAACCGATTGAAGATGTTGCTATGAAAGTAGCTCAAACGCCTGATACCGGAGCAAAAACAAATGTATTATTAGCACTTACATTTATTCTTACTCTTTGAATTTTTGTACTGAGAAGAAAAAGTTTTAAAATGTAATTTATTCTATATAATAAGTAGCAAGAATTACTCTTACTACTTTTATTTTTAACTTTATATTATGCAATGAACTATTAGGCCAGATTATGTTTTAAGAGATCAACTTTTACAAGTTATGATAGATAATGAGGGGAGTGATATGTATATTACAGTAGGTACATATCCAGCAATAAAAATATGATGAGATATAGTAAAAATTGATGAATGACTGAGTATTCTATCTTGGAAAGATACCATGGAGTTTACACAATCTATTGTGAGTGAAAAACAACATGAATATCTTGTAAAAACAAAAAATCTTGATTTTGCTTTTTCTTTTTCTTGAAGAAGATTCAGAGTAAACGTATCATTTCAAATGTCAAATTATATGATTGTTATAAGACTTTTATGAAATAAAATACCAACAGTTGATGATCTTTGACTTCCACCAATTTATAAAGATATTACTAAATTATGACAATGACTTATTTTAGTAACATGACCAACTGGGAGTTGAAAATCAACAACACTAGCTGCTATGATAAATTTTATTAATCAAAATTATAATAAGCATATTATTACGATAGAGGACCCAGTTGAATATCTTCATCCACATGGGAAATCAATTGTAGAACAAAAAGAGATTTGAAAAGATGTTCCTGATTATAAAACAGCTCTTGCTTGAGCTATGAGACAAAATCCACAAGTTATATTGTTTTGAGAAATGAGAACAACAGAAGAAATTGAAATGGCTCTTACATTAGCAGAAACATGACATTTGGTATTTTCAACACTTCATACTCGTAGTGCATATCAAACTATTTCAAGAGTTATTGATAGTTTTGAGTCATGACAACAAAATCAAATTAGATTACAATTAGCTGATAGTTTAGTAGCTGTTTTTTCTCAAAGACTTTTAAAAGCAAGTGATGGAAGCGGGGTAAAATTGGTAAAAGAAATTTTAACTCGTACTCCAGCTGTTGTAAATTTGATTAGAGAAAATGACTTACATCAACTCCCATCTGTTATGCAAATGGGGTCAAGAGATGGGATGCAAATTCTTGAAAAAGACATTATTGATTTGATAAATATGTGATATATATCAGAGGAAGAATGATTAAAATATGCAAACAATCCAAAAGTAGTAAAAGAATGAATGAGTTAATAAAAAAAAACTGAAAATTTCAGTTTTTTTTTATTCTTTTGGTATTACAGCTTCTATCGCGGCAAAGGTTGCTTCTTTTCAAAGAGGTAAAACGATAGTTAGGCTATCGCCAATTTCTCATTTAAAGTGTGTGACTGCCGCAGTCAGAAGATTATAAGTTTTTCATTCAGCTACTACTTGAAATTTCCCATTTTCTTTTACAAGAAGTCATACTTTGGTTTCTCTTTCAATAGGTTGAATTTGTTTATAAAGCATTTTCCCACTTCCATCTATGGTTAATTTTAATTTATCTCATTGTACAAGTTTTGATTTTGAAGCATAATTTGAAGGAACAGGATATCTATGACCGTCAGCTCCTAACATTTCTTCTCAAGTAAAGACTCCTTCTACTATTTTATTATCATCAGATTTATACTCACTTAGTCCTGATGTATCAAGAGAAAGTTCATTTAAATCCACGTTATTTTCTTTTAATATTTCACTTAAAAGTTTCTTTGCATTTCTTATAGATTTTTCAGCAGACTCTATAAAATCTTTTATAGCAATAATTTTCTTTTGTTCCATTTTTGTTTTTATATTAAAAAGTATTTCTTTGGTAATTATAGGGGAAACGATTTTTTTTGTAAATATAAAAGCTATTTACAAAAAATAAAAATATTTTATAAATAATTAAAAATATCTTTTATAAAATCAGGAAAAAATAATATTAAATATATTCATAGAGCTAAAAATGGACCAAAAGGCATTTTTGTATCAAGTGATATTTTTGATGGCTGAAGTCCTAAAACTTTTTTAATTTTATTTAAGATTTTTTTTTGTTCAATATAATGATTTCTTGTTTTTGTATAAATAATAATTAATATTCATACGATACTTCCAGATATGTAGGCTCATAAAACTGTATAAAAACTATAGCTTAGTCCTGCTATTAATCACATTAAAATAGCAATTCTTAAATCTCAACCTCCCATCCAAGATCACCCAGAAACAAGGATTTGTAAGAAGAGAAATAAAAATATAAAAAAACTTCATATAAGAGCACTTCAAAGAGCATATTGTTCAAAATCTATGTACAAGAAATATTTGAGACTTATAAAAATCAATCCAATAAAAATTAAAATTAAAACATCATATATTTCCTTGAGTCATTTCAACATAATAAAATAAAAACTTACTATCATAAATATTCAAAATCATATAAGAAGAAAATGAATTCAAATATCTAGTGGTTCTTTAAAAGAGGGGAGTATTTCTATAATATGAAAATTGGGTATAATAGTTTGCAAACTAATAGTTATAAAAGTTATAGAAATAAGTAAAAATAAAATACTATCAGGGATTTCTAAATATAAAATATCATAAAATACATATACTATAGTTAGAAATGAAAATAAAAGAAAAAATCATAATTTATATAATTCTATTATATTTCCATTAATAAGTAGAGATATATCAATAAGAAAATATCAAACGAGCACAAATAAAAGCCCAGTTGAAATCTCTAAAATAGGATAAATAAAACTAATTTTATCCTTACAATACCTACATTTTCCTCCGGTAGATAAAAAAGAAAAAATAGGGATGAGATCAAAAATTCAGAGTTTATGTTTACATTTTGGACATTCACTTCTTCATGAAATAATTCATGATTTTTTATTTTTAATTCTATCAATAATCACAGATGCAAAACTTCAAAATAAAGTTCAAAAAATAAAAAGATAAAGATATATAAGAATTTCCATAGAATATATTTTAAGAAGTATTTTTTTATAATGTATAATGATTTTTATGAAAAGCAAGAAAAAATAAAAACTTTTTAAAGTTTTTATTTTATAAATGAGGGGAAATTTTTTTTCATGAATAAATAAAATATTCCATAGACGAGAGGTTGTATTTGTGAAGCATATACTTCTTGAAATTTTTTATATCTTTCTTTGAGTTCCTCTTGGGGAATTTCAAGAAAATTATTTACATTATCTTGAATTTCATCTTGATTTCAGTCTATATATAAAAGTAATTTACACTTTTCTCAAAAATAAGAAATAAGCCAGTTGTGATTATATCTATTGGTTGGGTCATTGTTAATTACTGTTAATTTTCCTGCGTGCATAGGTTCTGCAATATTATGACTTCATGATACAAAAGATCCTTTTATTTTATCTGTATAATAAGCAGAATTTAGGTATCACATAGAATGCATAAGTATTCCATTTTTTGTTAATGTAGGTTTTTTTCATGGTTGTAGTGACATTTTTGGCATTGATATTCAATATAAACTCTCAGGAATATTGAAAGGAATATTAAAACTACTTCCTCAAATAAATATATCTTTTTCTATTTGCGAAAATAATGTGTTGAGCTCATCAATTTTTTCTTGAACTGGAGGGGTTTTTAAGAGTTTTAATAAACATGTATTAAAAAGACCATTTCACATCAAATCAATAAAATCCACACTATTACAATTAAATTGATTTTTTCAAAAATGACTTTTTATCTCAACCATATCTCAAAAAATAATTTGAGTTCCAGGAAGAAGTGTTTTTAATTTTTCGAAAAAATATCACTGTGCTACATCGCCAGCTGCTAGATTTGGAAAAGTTAAAGTATCAATTTTTCATACTACCTTTTCTTCAAAATCTTTATGTGAAAGAGAGAGTTTTTTTATTACATATTCAATAATATCATCTCAAGCATTTATTTCATTTATATCTAATAATTCTATGATTTCTTCAGAACACATAAATATATTTTTATTATAAGTGCCATTTAAGAAAAATAATTTAAAGTCTCATACTGATATATCAGGATATTTTTTAAAAAAAGCTTGGAGTGTGTTTTCTTTAAAAGAAAATCATTTTTGAGTTTTTTCTAAAATTTTTAATTCTTGAGCAATTATTTCATAAGATGAATTCAATATTGTATCTACTTCATTTTTTGTTTCTCATAGGGCTTGTCCTACTTTTCACGTATGAGAGTTCTTATTTTCTCAAGGATGTATTCCATTTTCTAGAATCATAAATAACTATTTTATTATATATAGAAAATTTTACCATTTAATTTGTAAGAATGCAAAAATTTAAACTACTTTAATCAAAAAAAATAAAAATCAACTTTAGAGTTTACTTTTCTGTTAAAAACATTATTATGTGGTATATAACTATGTGACTATGAAATACAAAAAAACAATAATTTTTTTTCTTTTTTTGAGTATTATATATTGATTTTTCTTCTTCCAAGCAGAAAAAATACAAACACTTTCTACATTTCCTTGAATGCAAGCAAATATTCAGGATGTAGTATGATATGAAGAAAAAAACTTAGATTTTGAAGAAATAAATATTATATCGAATTCTTGAGAAAATATTAATGGACTTTATCTTTCAGGAACAAAAAATGAAACGGTGTACTATTTTCATTGAAATGGATGACCTTTACCATATTTTTACAGTGAAATAAAATACATTCATGATTTATGATATAGTGTCTTTGCTTTTGACTATCCGTGATATGGAAAATCTACTTGAATGCCAGAAATAGAGAAAGTATGAGAATTTTCAAAGGACTTTTTTGAATATATAAAAAAAGAAAAAAATATTCAAAATGAACATCTTATTATTTGGTGATATAGTGTTGGAACAGCTGTTGCTGTTGATTTTGCGTCAAAAAATGATTTTTTAAAGATAGTTTTAGTGTCACCTTTTGCTTCGAGATATGATATGTGAAAAAGATGGTTTTTTAATATTCCACCACAAAAGTTATTTTTTATGGAAAACTCTTATATTACTTCTGAAGTGGTAAAAAATTTTTCTAAGCCAGCTCTTATTATTCATGGAAATAATGATTTTATTGTTCCATTTTCTCAATGAAAACAAGTTTTTGAAAATTATGCTTGAGAGAAATCATTTATAGAAATTGATGATTATGGGCATAATTGAATTATTGATAATTATGGGGGAATATTAAAAAATATTTTTACTCAATTTATATCAGATAATCCTCTTGATTTTCAATATATGATTTTAAATCAAGAAAAAATACAATTATTACAACAAGAAAATCAAAAAAAAGAGCAAGAATTATCTTTTTTCTCACAAGATTTTTTAACTGATAATTCTGTCACAAAATATGTTTCTCCTGAGAATTCTTTTCAAAAAATTGATTATGAGCCAGATGATTTAGTGAAAATTTCCTCAGAATATCTACAAGATGTGAAAGGAAATCAAACCTTGAGACAAGGCGCAAAAACTTATTTAGATATATTAGCAAAAGATTTTCATAAAACATTTTGAGTCCCCTTAAAGGTAATAAGTGCATACAGAAGCTATGTGTATCAAGTTGGAATTAAATCATGAGGATGCAGTGATATATTTTGTGCAAAAGCTGGTTATTCTGAGCATCAAACATGACTTGCTTTTGATATGTTTGAGGCTAGCACTGAAAGTGAATTTTTACAAAAAGAAGACTTAAGAAAATACTTTTCTTGGATGCAACAAAATGCATACAGATATGGATTTAATAATTCATATCAAAAGTGAAAGCAAATAGATTGATATGCTGTAGAACCTTGGCATTGGAGATATGTAGGAATTGATTTTGCAACATATTTATGGGAAAAAAATATTTCATTTTGAGAGTTTTATAATAATTATATTTTAAAAAAATAAACGTATGGCAAAAAAAAATAGAATAGAAAATAGACAAAAATGACCATCTCAAAAAACATGATTTCATAGAAAAAAGAAAGTACAAAGAGGAAATTATGTAGTACAGGATGAATATTTCCAAAAAGCAAAAAAAGCTTGATATAGAGCAAGAAGTGTGTATAAGCTTTTAGAGATTCAACAGAGATTTGATTTGATACAACCTGATTTTTCCGTTATCGACATTTGAGCAGCACCAGGAAGTTTTTTACAAGCTATCAGAGCGATAGTAAATAAAGATAATCTCATCGTGTGAGTTGATTTAAAAGCAATTGAACCACTATGATATCCAAATGTAAAAACAATTCAGTGTGATATTTTTGATTATGAAAAACTGACCGGTGAACTTGATAAAATTCTTCCAGAAAATCATATATTTGATATTATTACTTCTGATATCGCACCAAATACAAGTGGAGTTTTTGATGTAGACCAATATGCTTCTGTTGAACTGAATATTGCTATTTGTGAGTTTAGTGATAAATTTCTAAAAAAAGGTGGAAATATGATTCTAAAAGTCTTTAAATGAGAAGATTTTAATGATTTAGTAATGCAAGTGAAAAAAAGATTTACTGATATGAAAACTTATAAACCTTTGGCTTGTCGTGATAGTTCACATGAAGAATATGTTGTTTGTTTAGGGAAAAAATAGAAAATAAAATTTGATTTCAAAAATAAATATGTATAATGATACCTTATACATATTTATTTTTTATGAAAAATTGTCCTGACTTACTTTTGATTGACTCGCAGCAAGGTGGTATTAAAATAAATCCTGCCTTTGTTGAGTTTAATGATATCAGAAACTGGTCTATTGAAAGGCAAGTTGAAACTTTTTGGAAGCAAATCAGAGAGCATATTTTTGAAGGTTCATGAATGCCAGAAGATAGAATAGAAAAATCGCTTCAGGCTTTTACTACATGATATGAGTTAGCAAAATATAAATTTCAAGATATTGAAAGAAATCTTTGATGAAGGTATTTTGACCATTGAGTGAGAGTTATGCAGTATTTGATACAGTCAACTAAGAATCCATCAATTAGAAAAGTTTTAATAGCTATTTTACATGATATTATTGAAGATACTAATAAAACATTTTGATGATTAAAAGAGGATTATTGAGTAGAGGTAGCTTTATGAGTTTTACTTATTAGTAAAAGACCTTTGAAGGATTTTTTATCATCAAGCAGTTATACTCCACCTACTCTAGCAGAAGAGAATCTTTTAGAATTATCAAATATATTAAATACTAAAGGAACTTTTTTATCTCAAGAATATTTAGAAAAAAGACTGTTTTCTCCTGAAAAAATTACACAGGAGGAATGAGATATAGAACAAATGTGGCTTCGTTCAAAAAATGATTTTGAATTATTTCAAATAATAGATGATACAGGAATTTTAAATTCAAAATGATTGATTAGTGATGAAATATATCATTTGAAAAAATATAGTCCAGAAAAAATAAATTTTGACCAAAGGTACGCTTTAGAACTATTTCAAGGGTTGGTAAAAAAATACAAATGACAAAGAAATAGTGAATATTTTTCTCATATGCTTCCTACTAAAAATAATTATGATTATATTGTATCAGATGCAACACCATCATTGAATGCATTTTTCAATTATGCACTTTCTATATCTTCTCATCCAAATTTGAGGATTAGACTGAATCCAGATGAAATTCGAGATGTTGCTCTTTCAGCATTAGAAGTCAAATTTTGGGATAGAATAGATAATTTAAGAACAACAGAAGCTTATAAATATCCAACTTCAAATAATATTGTGAAAGCAGAAAGGAAATTAGTAGAAACTCAAAAATTTTTTTTGGGTATTGCTAGAGAATTTGATATTATAAAGGGGACAGAATTTTATTCTTTTTTACTTTTTGAAATAGAGAAATTAAAATTATTTTTAAAAGAGAATATTTTTCTTAAAACAGTAAAATGAGTAGAAAATGTAATAAAAAAATAAGTGGTTTTTACCACTTATTTTTTTATTATACTAAAGTATTTTTTATATTTTCAATCTCAGATTCAAGGGTTGCTTCATCTTTAGCATTAGTTCATTCTACTCTTAATATTTTTGGATTATTTACTCCCATAAAAGCAAAAGCTTGTTTTATATTTGCTTCTAAGGTTTCAATATGTTCCCAAGCAGTTTCAGCATATACTCAACCTTTTGCTGTTACTATATAGAAATTTTTAATATTTGTAAGTAATCAAGTCATATTACCTTCTGAAGATGTAAACGTTTCTCCAACTTTTACTACTAAATCAATATATCATTTTAAAATAGCAGGCATTCCAAAATTCCATAATGGAGCTGAAACAACAATATTATCAACTGATTTTAATTGTTCAATATATTTTTTTGTACATCAGCAATTTTTTTCTCAGCATCACTGAGATTTGCATAGTCAAAAAATCCATAATTATAAGCAATAATATTATTTGTGATATACGGAACTTCTGAAGCATATAAGTCAAGAGTTATAACTTCTCATCCTAATTTACTCGATACAAATTCTCCTAAATGTCTTGATTTTGATCTTTCTCATCTTGGAGAAGCTATAATATGTAATGTTTTCATATATTTGTTTTTATTAATAAATAAACTATAAAAAGTATAGTAATTTTATTTCTTTTTTCTTTTTTGTCAAAATATTTGTGAAAAAAAGTTTTTTTTATATCATCAAAGGGAATATTTAATATTTTTAGTGTATGATAGTAATAGGAATAGATCCATGAACTACTACCGTTTGATATGCTGTGGTAGAAAAAAAATGAAATCAAAAAATTTTACTTGATTATGGTATAATTTCAACATTACCTAAAATACCATTAAAAGAAAAAATTTTAGAAATTGCAAGAGATTTATCTTTTTTGATTGAAAAATATAGTCCAAATAGAGTAGTGATTGAAAAACTTTTTTTTACTACTAATCTAAAAACTGGAATTGATGTAGCACAAGTAAGGGGAATGGTTATGTATACTTTTGCAGTAAAAAATATTGAAGTTTTAGAGTATACTCCTCTTGAGCTAAAATCTGCTATTTGTTGAAATGGGAAAGCAAATAAAATTCAACTCCAAAATGCTATAAAGATATTTTTTTGACTTTCAGAAATCCCTAAACCAGATGATGCAGCTGATGCAATTGGACTTGCTTATATGTGAATTTTAAAAAAATAAAAAAGTATGAATTAATTCATACTTTTTTTACATTTCATTATGGAGCGAGGGACCAGGTTTGAACTGGCACACCCAAGGGTTGAAGCCTTAGTACACTCACTCTTTTATGTTACCCTCGCAAATTGAATGTGCCCCAATTATATAAAAAACTCTTTTTTAGTCAAATTTTTTTCTAAAAAAAATAAGAATGGATAGAAAAATATTTTCTTCTCCATTCTTATTGGTATTAGTAACTTACACAAGCATTTGCAAATATATAGTACCCAGAATTACAAGATTGTAAATAACACATTCACCAATAATTTCCAAGCCAAGTTTCTTTTCATATTCAATTTGCTATATTACAAGTTCTTGTATTTGAAATACATTGTCAATTTTCATAATGTTGATTTGAAGAGCAAGAGTCAGAGTAGTTATTTCTTACACAAGAATTTCAAGAGAGATAATATCCTGAATTACAAGATTCGGCATAACAAGACCCCCAATAACTTCCATTCCAAGTTTGTCTACCGTATCAGTTAGAAACAGAGCAAGAACGAGTATTTGAAACACAGTATCAATTTTCCCAATGCTGATTTGAAGAACAAGAGTCAGAGTAGTTATTTCTTACACAAGAACCTCAAGAGAGATAATATCCTGAATTACAAGATTCGGCATAACAAGACCCCCAATAACTTCCATTCCAAGTTTGTCTACCATATCAGTTAGAAACAGAGCAAGAACGAGTATTTGAAACACAGTATCAATTTTCCCAATGCTGATTTGAAGAACAAGAGTCAGAGTAGTTATTTCTTACACAAGAACCTCAAGAGAGATAATACCCTGAATTACAAGATTCAGCATAACAAGATCCCCAATAACTTCCATTCCAAGTTTGTCTACCGTATCAGTTAGAAACAGAGCAAGAGCGAGTATTTGAAATACAGCTTCCAGATTCATAATGTTGATTTTCTCAACAATATAAATATTCTTTTATACAAGAACCTCAAGAGAGATAATACCCTGAATTACAAGATTCAGCATAACAAGACCCCCAATAGCTTCCATTCCAAGTTTGAACTCATCTTCCATTTGATATAGCACAGTATCTTGTTTGATACGATGAGTCACAATATGAATTATAACAATTATTATTCCAAGAATTATTTCTTATACAAGAATTATTTGAAATATAATATCATTCATTACATTGTATAATATTACAATTTCCCCAACTGTATCCATCCCAATATTGATATCAATATCCGTTACTTACAGAACATGTTTTTCTATTTGATTGAGTTGAAGAATTTGAAGATGAAGAGTTACTACTTGAATTATCTTTAATACAATCATTATTTTTATAAACATATCATTCTATACATTCATTTTCTTTTATTCCAAATAATTCATTAAGAGTTGCCTCAGAGTTATTTAAACTATTTATTTCTTTTTTTACAAGAGTATTTAAATAATTAAGAGCATCTTTTTCTATTTTATCAGTTCTTGTTTTTACGAGAGTTGTAATATTTTTTGATGCTTGATTATAAATTTCTTTCTTTTTAGAAGGACCAAATCTTTCTAATTTTTTCTTTATTTTTTCAAATTGAGCTTCAATCAATTTTAGATTTTGATATCATATTGATGTTGGTTTTTTAACATCTATTGATACTTCTGGAACAACAAAAGTTTTATTAGGATTAAAAATATCATCAAACAAACTTGCATTTACTCAAGATGAAAGTAAAAAATAAATACAAAATGTACAAATAATTAAAAATCTTTTTTTCATGTTTACCATATGTTAATTATAAAGTCAAGATAGTATTATATATGATTTTAAAAAAAGACAAATAAAAAACCAAGAAAATCTTGGTTTTTTATTTAAGATAATGCTTCAACTGCTTGATGTACAGTATCTACAGTTGGGATTATTGTAGTTATTCCTACTAATTCTAGAACATCTTTTACTCATTCATCACAATCAGAAATATACATTTGTCATTCATTTTCTTCTACATTTGAATAAATATCAGCTATATACCCGATAGATTTTGAATTTAGATATTTTAAATTTGCTAAATTAAAAATGATTTTTTTCCCAGCAAAACCTCAAATATCTTCATATATTGCTGTAAAAGTTTTATCAGCATTTGTTTCATCTAATTCTCCAGAAAATTCAAATATAATGATTCCATTTTGTTCTTTTTTATTTACTTCTACTAAAGTTTCCATACAATGATTAAGTTATTAAATAATGTATACTATTGCATTATACAATAAAATAACAAAAAAATCAAATTTTTCATATTTTTTTACTTTATTATTTACAATTTATGGTTAGAAAATATTTTCTTACAGATATAAAAGGTATTTCTTTTAATATTTACTCAGGAGATATTATATTTTTGCATTGAGATTTAGCTTCTTGAAAAACAACTCTTTCTAAGCATATAATATGAAATATTTTATGAATTTCAGATGATGTAACAAGTCCTACTTATACCTATTATAATAAGTATGGCTCAAATATTTTTCACTTTGATTTATATAGACTTGAGAGTTATGATGAATTTTTTGCTATTTGATGAGAGGAAATACTAGAAAATCCTGAAAATATATCTTTGATTGAATGGCCAGAAATTATCGGAAAATATTTTTCCCCTACTGTAGAGATATTTTTAAAAAAAACTGAAAATAAAGATGAGAGAGAAATAGAGATAATAAGAAAATAAAAAACTGATGAAAATCAGTTTTTTATTTATTCGGATTTGTAGAAACAATTTGTTCTTCATAAAAACTTGCAATAACCTGTATTCAGACATGTTCACTTCCTGCAAAGAAAAGTCATTGTCATACTGCTGAATTAAGTAAGATATATTTTTCTTGATCAGTAATTTTAAAAATATGTTGTAATGCATCTATAGACGCAGGGGATTGTTTGAGTAATAGTTGGATAGAAGAGTTTGTCACAATTGGTTTCCCATAACTACTTCAAAGAAAATCTTCCACATCTTGAGTAATAGTAGTAACTCAAAGATTATATTTTCTCGCTCTTTTTACTAGCCCAAAGAGGAATTTTGCTGAATCTTCATGTTGCATGATATTCCAAGCTTCGTCTATAATCAGAAGTCTTTTTTTATTTGAACTTCTTACTCTATTCCAGATATAAGAAAGTATGATATACATAGCAGTTGGTCTTAAAATATCGTCAAGATCTCTTACTGAAAAAACTTGTAATCATTCTTTTAGGCTAATATTAGTAAGTTCAGAAAATACACCAGAAAATATTCAAGTGGTATATTTTTCAAGTCTTTGAGTAAGTTCACGAGCTCCATCCATCGTTTCTAAAACACTATAAAGATCTTTCATAGTTGGGATATCTTTCCCGCTAATATCATCATCTTCTAATGTTATTCACTTCAAATTATAGGTTACAATGATAGCTTTTTCCATAATTGAAGCTTCATTTCAGTTTAGGTTTCCGAGCATCAAATTCATAAGTCCAAGTAAATTTACTATAGCATCTCTGAGTAAATCTCCAGGTCTGATATCTTTATCTTTTACTCAAAGAGGGAGGTCAAAAGGATTAATTCTTTCTCTTGAATTTAATGACACATCAAGATATGAACCTCAAACAGTATCCACAAGAGCTCTGTACTCATTTTCAGGGTCAATAACAATAACATCAGTTCCCATCATAAGACTTCTGAGAATTTCAAGTTTGACAGCAAACGATTTTCAACCTCAAGATTTAGCAAATACACACATATTTGCATTTTCACTTCTAAATCTATCGTAAAGAATAAGAGAATTATTATGGGTATTTACTCCATATAAAATTCCATCGTCATGTGATAAGGTAGAACTTGAAAATGGAAATGTTGTTGAAAGTCACCCAGTAGAAATATTTCTATATACTCATAATTCATCTCTAGCAAATGGTCCAGTTGAAATAAATCACTGTTCAGCTCTGAGATAAGATTGTTTTTGAAGAACATTTCTTCATGCTAAAATAGTTTCTACATCTTTTCCTATTTTATTTAACTTTTCTTCTGTTTCAGCGTAAAGAGTAATATAAAGTCAAAAATGAAAATATTTTTCTTGACCTCTCGTGAGTTTTTCTCTGAGTTCTTCAACATCTTGGATTTGGGCATTGAGCCCAGGATCGTTTACGAGTCATTTTTCTGCATTAATACTTCTTTCTGAATTTAATTGAGTAAGCCTTTTTCTTAAATATTTTTGAATATAAGCACTATCAATAGGGTATACATATAAACTCATATCAAATTTGGTATCCCAGTTAATAATTGGAGAAAGCCAATTTCATTCTAAAAAATTTGGATATGCGTACACAAAAAATGTTTTAGCAAAAACATTATTAATTTTTACTTTATCAGGAAAAACTTTCATATATGCAGGAGAAATCATATCTTTAATATAAGCAAGAGCTTCTTTATACTCTTTTTCTGCTGCTAAAATTTCTTTATCTTCTTGTTTCCCAATATTTTTCTCTGATTTTTTTTGTGGAACAATTTCTTTTTGTACTTCTTTTTTATCCTCAAAACCTACGGTATCTCAAGAATATCTTTTTCACACTAATTGTTTTAAATTTTCATTTTGCATATCTATAACTTTAATAGTATTTTTTGTATTTTATAAAAAAACTAAATTTTTAAAAATTTTAATTTATTTACAATTAGATGAGACCTCTTAGAATATAACTATAAACAAATTATTTTTATTTTATTCCCAATCCCATTCTGTTATAAAATCTTTTGATATATCTTCAGGAAAATCATTTTCTATTGCTTCGGCTCCGTTGTAATGAGCTACAACCAATGTTATATCATCAAATTGTCTGTGTTTATATCATAAGAATTTTGAAAGTTCAATAGTAATATTATTAAAAACTCATCTCGCTGTTTTTATTCCAGTTCATGGGAGTGTTGGTGAATTTTGAACCGCATCAACCAATCTTTGTTCTCAAAACATTACTTCATTTCCATCTTTCTCTCTTCTGTTTAAACATTCTGTAATTCCATCTGTATAAAGTACAACAATATCATTTTTTTCAAATTTTATTTCTTGTTCTTTTAATATTTTATGTATATTTTTCGTCATTCAAAGCGCAAGTCATCAAGATTTTATTTTAAAACATTTTCATAAAGAATGTTTATAAATAATAAGGTATTCATGACCAGCTCATGTCATAAAAAGTCTTTTTTCAGTTTCATTCCACCTTAAAAGCAGCATTGTCATCAAAATATTTGATTTGACACGAGGTTTCAATATTTCATTAGTGTTAGCTAAAATTTCATTTCATTTTCTAAATACTTTTGAAAATCAACTTACAAGGGCATTTACCATTACCATTACAAATCATGCTCATACTCCATGTCATGTAGCATCTCAAACATAAATATAATAGTTATCATCTCAAGCAATTATATCATAACTATCTCATCCGATTTCTCAGGCAGGTTTTGATTTTGCAATTACTTGGAGAGATGGGATATTTTCTTGTTTTTTATTGAGGAGTTTTTCTTGAAGTTCGGTAGCAAGTTGTACTTCTCATTTGATTGCTTTTCCTGAAATAAACTCTTCTTTAATATTTTTTAATGCATTCAGTACAGTATCAAAAAATTTTAATATAAAACTTACATTTGGGTTCATGTAATTTGTATTCACATTAATTTTCTCTCATTTACTTTTCCCACTCATAAAATTAATTATCTGAGCTTGAAGTTCATCAATAGGTTTCTTGTATGCATTTGTAATAATCAAACTAATAACAAGAGATTCTATAAGTAATACAAGAAAAATCCATATAAAATTTATATTTTCAAGGCTTTCATTTATAGATGCAATAAAAAAAACAAATCCAAGATTTGATAAAATAATCAGAGTTATGACGATATTTATTCACAAGTCGAAATATTTTTTTGTGTATTTCATAATTCAAATTTATATTAATTTTTTTTCATTATACCATAAAAAAAATATTTTTGCAAAGTTTTTAACATTAATTTAAAACTAAAATTGAAAAACACTTCTTTTATAATTATAATCTCTGAGTATTTTCGTTTCATTTTTTGTATATTAAATAAGTTTTTGCTTTAAAATAAACAAAAAAAAATGTACAAAAAAATAGAACACAGAAATAAATGAAAATAAAAATTAGTATGGAAAAGATAATAAATATTTTATTACATATTGATTATGATTTATAATTTTTAATAATAGTTTATGAGTATTGAAAATGCTATTACTTGTATAGATATTTGAAGTTCAAAAATAAGAACAGTGATATGAACGTTCAATGGCGAGGATAATAGTCACTTACACATATTGTGAGTTTGAATTTCAGATTCAAATGCCATAAGAAAAGGGAATATTCTTGATATGGAAGAATTTAAAGCTAATATTGATAAATCTCTTGAGGAAGCTGAAAAAATGGCTTGAGAACAAGTATCATGAGCTTTTATTTCATTTAATTCATCTTCATTTGACGTGGTAGATAATAAATGAATCATTGCTATTTCTTGAGAAGAGATTTGAGCTTCTGATATAGAAAGGGTTCTTGATATGGCAAAAAATGGTATGAGTCTACCAAATAGAGAAGTATTAAAAGTAATTCCAGATAATTTTGTGGTTGATTTAGAAGAAGGGATTAAATCTCCTATATGAATGAGCGCAAGAAAATTAGAAGTAAGAGCTAATATATTTTCTATTAGCAGTAATGTTTTAAATAATATTAGAAAATCTATAGAAGATGTTGGAATTGAAGTTTATGATGTTTTCCCAAATTTGATATCTGCTCCAGAGGGGGTGCTTACTAAGAGACAAAAAGAACTTTGAGTTATATGTATTGATATCTGAGCTTCAAGTACATGAGTAACTGTTTACGAAGAAGGAAGTCTGAAATTTTCAAAAATCATTCCTATAGGTTGAGATAGTGTTACCAATGATATTGCTCTCTGAGTAAGAACCTCTATTGATACTGCTGAAAAATTAAAACTCGAATTTTGACAACTTTCTCTTGATAAAATAGAAAACTTTAAAGATACTGAAATTGATCTCTCAAGTATTTCTAAATGAGAGGATGGGGTTGTGTCTGAATTGTATCTTTCAAAAATTATTACTGCGAGATATGAAGAAATTTTGTTTTTCATTAGAGAAGAACTCAGAAAAATAGGAAGAGATGGAATGTTACCTGAATGAGCTGTTTTTGTTTGAGCTGGTTCAAAAATGAAGTGATTAGTTGATTTATCAAAAGATGTGTTAAGATTACCAGTTGTTATTGGAATACCAACTATCGATGATTTTGTTTCTGATACCTCTGTAAATGACCCATCTTTCGCTTGAGTTTTATGAACTATTATTATAGCAAATAAATACAGAGATGCGAGAAGTACTATTTCGTTTAATTTTTGATCAATTTTTGGCTCAATTACGAAAGTACTCAAAAAACTTTTACCTTAATAATAATTAATATTTAATTTTATATATATGATTAAAAAAGACGAGAAACTAAAAAGACTTTTATCTGGAAATGCAGTATCTGGGCCAGAAGAAATAAGAGTTGGAAATTATATTTCACCTATTGCAAATATTAAAGTTGTATGAGTATGAGGAGGTTGATGAAATGCGGTAAATAGAATGATTGAAGCTGCTTTAGAATGAGTAGAGTTTTTAGCAGTAAACACAGATTCTCAAGCATTATATAGTTCTTTAGCAGAAAGAAAAATTAATATCTGAAGAGCTACTACTGGAGGACTTGGAGCTGGAGCAAACCCAGATATGTGAAAAAAAGCTGCAGAAGAATCATCAGAAGAAATTAAAGCTGCTTTAGAATGAGCTGATATGGTATTTATTACCTGTGGGCTTGGTTGAGGAACTGGTTCTTGAGCTGCACCAGTTATTGCTGAAATTGCAAAATGACTTTGAGCACTTACTGTTTGAGTAGTAACAAAACCATTTTCATTTGAAGGACAATCAAGAACTGGAAAAGCTTTGGATGCATATAATGCTTTAAAGGAAAAAGTTGATACATTAATTACTATTCCAAATGATAGAATTTTAACTATTATTGATAAAAAAACTCCACTTTTAGATGCTTTTTCTATTGTTGATGAAGTATTAAGAGAATGAGTACAATGAGTTTCTGATCTTATTACACAACCAGGACTTATTAACGTAGACTTTGCGGATGTAAAATCGGTTATGAAAAATGCATGATCAGCACTTATGGGTATTTGATATGGTTCAGGTGAAAATAGAGCAGTAGAAGCTGCAAGAGCTGCTATTGATTCCCCACTTTTAGAGCTTTCTATTGCTGGAGCAAAATGATTACTTTTCAATATTACTTGAGGAACTGATTTAAGTATGTTTGAAGTAGATGAAGCTGCAAAAATTATAACAGAATCAGTTGATAGAGATGCGAATATTATTTTCGGTACTACTATTAATGATAGTTACACTGGAGAATTAAAAATTACTGTAGTAGCAACTGGATTTGATGAAGAATCAAATAAAAATTTTCAAACCGTAGCGCAAACTTCAAAAGTTTCTCCGTTTGGAAGAAAAACTCTATGAGATTCAAAACCTCAAATATCTTCACAAAGAGTAGAACAAAAAGAACAAGATGATTTAGATGTTCCTGCTTTCTTGAGAAAGAAGATTTAAAAAATTTGATTTTTTGTAAAAACATATATAATAAAGTTGAAAAGACGAGGATTTGTAAAAATTCTCGTCTTAATTTATAATAATAATTATAATTTTTATGTTAGATGTTAAAAAAATTGAAGCAGCAATAAATCAAATTGCTTCTGAGAAAAAAATTCCAAAAGAAACTCTTATTGATATTATTGAATCAGCTATTAAAACAGCATATAAAAAAGATTATGGAGCAAAGGATGAAAATGCTATTGTAAGACTTGATTTGGAAGCTGGAACTATTGAAATTACGGTTGAAAAAACTCTTGTAAAGGAAGTTACCAATCCTGCGATAGAAATTAGTTTTGATGAACTTTGAGAAGATGCAGAATGATATGAAGAGTGAGATACGATTGAAATCGATATGACAGATGAAGTACTGAATTCATCTATGTGAGAATCTTTTTGAAGAATAGCATCTCAAGCAGCAAGACAAGTAATTATTCAAAAAATTGGAGATACCGAAAAACAAAAAATTTATGAACTTTTTAAAGATAAAGTAGGTCAATCTATAAGCATGAAAGTAGTAATGATGGAATCAGGAAAGGCTATATTTGATTATAATGGAAATCAAGTTATTTTACCTAAATCAGAACAGGTTTCAAGGGATACATATATTCCAGATGCAAGATTTTATATTTATGTTGCTGAAGCTTCTATTGATGAAAAAACAGGACCTAAAGTGGTATTATCAAGAAAAAATAAAAACATAGTTCCTTCAATATTTTCGTTATATGCTCCAGAAATATCAGACGGAACTATTTCGATAGATAATGTAGTAAGATATCCTTGAATCAAGACTAAATTACTTGTTTCAACTAACTATGAAGAAATTGATCCAGCTTGAAGTTTAATTGGACAAAAATGAATTAGAGTTAAATCAGTTATGGAAGAACTTTCTGGAGAAAAAGTTGATATTATTGTTGATAATGGAAATATTTCTGAAATGATAGCAAAATCACTTACTCCAGCGCAAATTTTAAAAGTAGAAGTTGACCAAGATAAAAAAGAAGCAAAAGCCTATATTCTTCCTTCTGAAAGAGCAAAAGCTATTGGGAAAAATGGAGTAAATATTAATCTTGCTTCAAATTTAATTTGATATAATATTTCTCTCTTAGAAGTAGAGGAAAAATAAAAAAAAGATGTTTACTCATCTTTTTTCATTTTAATTATTAATTATGACTTTATGAAAGTATTATTTTTAAAATTGGTACCAAATGTTTGACATGTTGGAGAAATAAAAGAAATTAGTGATAGTTATGCAAGAAATTTTCTTATTCCAAAATGACTTGCTAAAAAAATCACTCAAGAAGAAGAAAAACAACTACAAACACAAGAAAAAAAACAAGAAGAATCAAGAAGAAATTTAATTGAAAATAAACATAAAATTATTGAAATGTTAAATGGACAAACTCTTTTATTTAAAGCAAAAACTCTTCAAAATGGAAAAATGTTTTGATGAATTTGAGAACATGATGTTATGCAAAAAATTTTAAAAGATTTTAAAATTGAATTAGAAAAAAAACATATAGATATGGTAGACGGGCATATAAAAAAAATAGGGAAAAAAGATATTTATATCAAATTATGAGAAACTATGGCAAAAATAACAATAATAGTAGAATAATATGAATTATTTAGCAATAGATCTCTGAGACAAAAGATGCGGATTAGCTTATTCTCAGATGGGATATATTTTTACTCTTCCATATGTGCCGAGAGTTGAAATAATTTCAAAATTAAAAAAAATACTCATAGAAAAAGAGATTTTAAAAATTATTGTTGGTATGCCATATGATTTATATGGAAAAGATAAAAGACAATTAGAAAAAACACAAAAATTTATTCAAAAATTACAAATAGAATTTCCTACTTATGAAGTAATATGAGTTGATGAAAGATTTACTACTTTTCTTTCTCTTGATACTCTTTCTCATATGTGAGAAAAAAATATTTCAGATAAAAAAGATAGTCTATCGGCCTATTTTATTTTAGAAACGTATTTAGACAAAATAAAAAACTCCTAAAGGAGTTTTTTATTTTACTGATAATTATTCAGCAGTAGTAGCTTCAACTGGAGCAACTTCTGTTTCAACTGGAGTA
>DKNE01000037.1:65880-102589 GCA_002470645.1 Patescibacteria group bacterium UBA7396 | reverse complement strand
ATTCTATTTTATTTTTTAAAAAGTATTTTATGAGAGCCCTCTCTATCAAAATGCTGTAATTCTATTTGCAATTTTTCCAAATCATTGAGAACCTTATTAAGTACTCAATTTACCATTTTTCTTGCTGAATCATCTCAATATACTTTAGAAATTTCAACTGCCTCATTTATAGAAACTTTTGCTGGGATTTCTTCTGGAAATAATATCATTTCTGTTACCCCTATAAATATAGGTATGATAGATGATACATCCATATTTTCTATATCAAATTTTGGAGCATATTTCCCTACTACCTGTATAAGAAATGATTGATTTTCTAAAATCAAATTATACATATCATTTAAATATGTTTCATCTAATTCCGAATTAAAAACTCAAGAAAAAAATGATTCTTTAAAACTTTCATTTTCAACTTCAGAAAAAGTAGAAGCATACAACATTTGATACAAAAATTTTCTAGTTCTAGCACGAGAATAATGTGACATAAATAATTTATTAGAAATAATTAAAAATTAAGATAATAAAATAGGTCTTAGTAAAAAGACCTATTTAAAAATTAATTATATTCTAGTAACTTTTTTATTTTTTGCTTTTACTTTAAAAACTTGTCTACCATTATAAGTTCCATCAACTGTAGCAAAATGAGAAAGACCAATTGCTTCCCCAGCTTGGTTATATTGTAATTGAACTCTATTTAATAATTTTCTTGCAGATAATTTTATCCAATTAGTGGTTCTTCTTTTTGTTCTGGTTTTAGAAGTCTTTTTCTTAGGAGTAATTGTCATTTGTCTAACATTAATAAAATAAATACTGAGCAATTATATTGTTTTTAAAAATAAATCAAGTTTTTTTGTTGTGTTTTTAAATTTTATTCTTCAAAAAGTTTTTGTACTCTTCATCTTATATTTTCAACTTCTTCATTTGTTGCATGTTGTTCTAAAATTCATGGTAAATCTTGTCATAAATCTAGGGAATTTATATGAGCGTCTACTCTTGCTTGTTGTATTTTTGTCATAGAAATTATATCATAAAAAAATAAAAGACTAACGGCCATTAGTTGTTGTGTATGGTAATATATTTTTTACAGATAGGCAAGTTAAAATTTGAAAAATAAAAAAAAATCATTACATTATAAAAAATTAACTATAAAAATATGTCCAAGATCCTAATTATTGAAGATGATATTTGAATTTCAAATTCCCTCAAGCTCTATTTAGAGAATTCATTTTTTGATGTTGAAATAGAAAGTTCTGGTAGCTACGCGGTAGAAAAAATACTCTCTTGAAAATATGAATTAATTATACTTGATTTAAATCTTCCTGGAAAAGATGGAATGACTATCTGTAAAGAAGTAAGAAAAACATCTCATATTCCTATTGTTATGCTTACTGCGAAAAACTCTGAACTTGATAAAGTAATATGATTGGAAATAGGGGCTGATGATTATGTTTCAAAACCATTTTCACCTAGAGAATTACTTGCAAGAATAAATACTATACTTAGAAGAACTTTTCAAACCCAAAAAGATGAAAATACTTTATTAAAATTTGAAGATATAGAAATAGATATTCAAAAAATTCTTGTTTTAAAAAATGGAAAAGAAATACCATTTACAAAAAATGAGTTTGAAATTTTGAAAAAGATTGTGGAAGAAAATGGAAATATGGTAGAAAGAGAAACTCTTATGAAAGAAATTATTTGATATGATAATTATGCTTTTGATAGAACGATTGATACTCATATCAAAAATATCAGAAAAAAACTTGAAAATAAAGATATCATTCTCACCATAAGATGACAATGATATAGGCTCAATAAATAAAAAAGAAAGTTTTTCTTTTTTATTTTCCATCATTTATCTTTTTCTCTTTTGATTATATGACACTTTCTAGAAAAATTATTTTTTCCCTTTTATGAAGTATTTTTTTTATAGCAATAATAAATATTGTTTCATTTTATTTTTTTTATAGTTTATTTTTAAAACTTTACTTAGGAGAAAATATAAAAGCCAAAGATGAAATAACAAGAGATTATATAGATCAAATTATTGAAAAACAAGCACTTGATGAAATAGATAATATATTTAATGATATTGAAATACAATTTTTTGAACTTCTTGAGAAAAATGAATGAAGAATAAAACTTGATACCAAAGAAAATATCGATATTTTAGTGAATTATTTATCAAAAGCCTGAGTAAGTATTAAATATATTGAAGAAATAATTCCTCAAAACTATTTAGAAAAAATACTTGAAGATGTAAAAGATGAAAAAACACCTGAATATATATTTTTTAATCGTTTAGTAAAAGCTATTTTTATTACCAATGTTTTTGCTATTTGTATTTTAATCATTTTTATTTTTATCTTTTCAAAAAAAATTATTTCTCCTATAGAAAAAACTACTTCTTTAATAAAAGATTTAAAACTTGGAAAAGACTTTAGAATTATAAATTATTCAAAAAAAGATGAAATTTGACTTCTTGTAAATGCTATTAATGGGCTGAATATAAAATTAAATATTTGAGAAAATATTAGAAATAAACTTTTAGCTGATATTTCTCATGAATTAAAAACTCCCATAACAGCTATTCAATGTTATGTAGAATGAATAAAAGATAATGTCATAAAATTGGATGATAAGATTTTAAATTCAATCATTGATGAAATGCAAAGGTTAGTAAAATTAGTCAATACTATTATGGAATTTGAAAAATTTGAGAGTAAAAAAATAGATATTAATATCCAAAGTGAAGATGTAAGATTTATAACAGAACAAGTTATAAAACAGTTCAGACAAAAACTAAAAAATACCCATCAAAAAATAATCACCTCTGGACTTGATAAAAAAATACTCACAGATAAAGATAGTTTTATCCAAATTGTACAAAATATTATTTCAAACTTCATAAAATATGCCGGGAAATGAAGTATTTTAAGGATAGAATTTTGAGTAAATTTTATAAAATTTTCTGATAATGGGAAATGAATTCCAAAAACAGAACTTCCTTACATAAAAGAAAAATTTTACCAAGGTCGTCAAGAAAAAACATGAAATATTGATGATAGATGAATATGAGTAGGATTGAGTATTATTGATAAAATTGTAAAAGCTCTTTCTTGGGAATTAGAAATCAATTCAGAAGAGTGAAAATGATTTGAAATAAAAATCATCACAAAAACTTCACATTAAAAACTTGGGAATCACGTATTTTTTATTATATTAAGGATACTAAATTAGGGAATCAAAATTTTAGGTTAAAGCCAACTTATTTTATTAGGATTCTCTAGTTTTATATTTATATATGGGGAAAGTATTGTTAATTTGTTTCATCTTTTTATTTTCTATTCAAGTATGATTTGCTTCTGAAAAGCAAAGCTTTTTTGCTGGAAGTTTATCCACGACTGAATTATGAGAATATATAAAAAAATTAAAGGATGACCAAAAAGAATTTAAAGAAAAATCAAAAGAATTATCAAAAGAATATGGAGAACTCATTTCATTTATGAGAACTGATTTATCTTGAGATGAGATAAAAGAAATCAAAGAAAATATTGAAATTTTTATAGACAAAAGAATTATTTTACAGTCAGACCTCAAGGAAAAGATTAATCAACTCCTAGATGTAGAAAAAGAGAAAAAAGAGCTCATATTATTGAGAGCGAATATTTATAAATATCTTTCTCGTTATGTTGCTCGTGATAAAAGAGAGACTTTTCTAGAACATATCAAATTTCAAGTACAATCTGAAAAAGAATCAAAGGATCTCATCGAAGAAATACAAAAAAGTCAAAATATTCTTGATCAAAAAGTAACCTATTTTAAAGAAAAAATAGAAAATCACAAAGAGGATTTACAAGCACGTATTGAAACATCCATTACTCAAAAAATAAAAGAAAGAATTGACGAAATAGATAAAAATGAAAAATATAAAGATATTGATAGAAATACAAAAAATAAAATTTATAATGATTTCATTGCTCAACTTCAAAGTAATATTTGAGAGATAAGCGGAAGTAATCTCAGTGATAATTATAAAGAAATGAGAAAAAATATCTTAAATAAAATGATAGAAGAAATAAAACTAAGAATAAAATAAAGAGAATGGTAAAAATTCTCTTTATTTTATTGCAATCCACTTACTTTTAATTTGGTCCAAAAAGTTGGAACTCCATCACTTACAGGCATAGATTGTCATTTTCCACAAGTTCCTCCATCAAAAAATTCTAAATCATCACAAATTCCATAAATTTCTTGAAGCATTTCTGGACCATTTCCACTGAGTGTTGCTCCAGTAACGTTTTGAGTTATCTCACCATTTTCGATAAGAAACCCATTTTGAACTTTAAATACAAAATCTCCTGTTATAGTATTTACTTGTCATCATCACATACGACTCACATAAAGTCAATGAGATATTTTTTTTACGAGTTCTTCTTTCTTGTCATTTCCTGGAAGCATATAAGTATTCCCCATTCTCACAAGAGTTTTATATTTATAGCTTTCTCTTCTTCCATGTCAGGTTGATGAAACTTGAAATTTTTGAGCTGTTTTTGAATTATGAAGATATGATTTTAAAATTCCATTTTCTATGAGAACTGTATTTTGTGCTATATTTCCTTCGTGATCCACTTGATAAAATCCTCTTTCATAGCGATGTGTTGGGTTATCAACAATAGTTACTTTGTCGCTTGCTACTTTTTGCCCTATTTTTCACTTATACACACTTGAATTTTGTAAATCCGCTTCGAGTCCATGTCAAACCGCTTCATGAATAATCGTTCCTCAAGATTCATTAGAGATAATAACATCCATTTTTCCATTTGGTGAAGGAATTCCATTCAGTTGTTTTTCAAGCACTTCTATAGCATTTTTAATAAGTTTCTCTATACTTTCTTTGTTTATTTTTTCTCAAATATCAGTTCCAGTAATTTTTTCATAAATCTCTTCCCTATTTTCTTCTTTTTCTCAAACCAGTTTTACAAAAAATGTATAATAAAAGTTAATATCTTTTGCAAATTTTCATTTTGTATTTCAGACAATAAAAGATTTTTTTGATATATTTAAAGATATTTCACTGCTCACAATATATGGTGAAGATTTTATATAAATATCATACATTTGCTGAGTTGAAGAAATAATACTTTCTACATCAAATGATATCTGTTCTAAAGACTCAAGAAACAGTTCTTCTTCTCATTTTAGTATTATTTTTTCAGAAGATTCATCGATTGAAAATTCTTGAATAAATGTGTTTATTTTTTGAAGAATACTTTCTGTATCGCTAAATACTTTAAAATATTCTTTATCTTGAGTTCTTGATAATATATTCATTCATTCTAAAGTAGAATATACTGGAGTTCTAAACTGTCCATTGAGACATAAAATACGAAATGATTTTGATTTTTCAAAAAATATTTCTCTATAATCTCAAGAAAATGTATTAAGATAATTCTGAATATCTTGCTTTTTTATATGCATAAAATTTAAAATAATAATTAAATAAGAGTTTGATTTTTAAAACTCATTGATGGAACTTTAAAATTTCCGTCTGCTTTTACATCATCTCAAAAAGCTTTTATAGAAGAAAATAATTCTAAAATATTTCAAGAAAGACTTATATTTTTTATATAATCAGTTTTTTTTCCATTTTCTAAAATATATCATTCTCCATTAAGAGAAAATTTTCATGTTGATTCATCTACCGTATGAAATGCCATCAAATTGGTAAATAATATATGACATCCTTCTAAATAGTTTTTACTTGGTTCTGCTATAAGCTCAATATTTGAAACCGTAGAATTTCCTAAATATTGCAATCATTCTTTAAGAGCATTTTTATAATCATAAAATTTTGATTTCAAAACTCATTTTTCAAATAAAACTGTCTTTTTTGCAGTAATTCATTCTTTATCAAACAACATAGTTCCGGTATAATTTTGGAGTTCTGGATTATTTATAAGAGTAAAATTATCTCAAAAAATAGCATCTCAAATATCATATTTTGAAAATAAGCTGACTCATTCTCTCATACTTTCGGCGCCAAGATTTCACAAAATAATATCAAGAAAATCAATAACAACATCTCTATCTAAAGCGATATCATATTTCCCTGGTTGAAGTTTTACTTGAGAATCTGATATTTTAAAAAGGAGTTCTTGTTGAAGTTTTGCAAGCATTTTGATGGTAATATGTGGAATATTTTTTGTAGAAGTATATTCGTAATGATTTTCCTTTTTTTCTCCATTTTCTCATAAAATATCTACATAATAAAAAGCGACATTATCTTTTTGAACTTTATAAGCTCACAAAGAATTGATAAAAATATGTGTACCCGATTGAACTCAGATAGAAAATCATTCTCTAGAAATAGAATCCTCAAAAGCAAAATCTCTAAAAACTTCGTATTCTTTTTTCAAATCATCAAAAGTAAGATTTTCAAGTTCTGGATTAGAAAAATCTTTTTCTACACAATCGCTCATCTTTGGAAGAATAATATCTGTATCATATTGTCAAAAATGAATAGTTTTTACTATATCTTTGAGTGCATATTCTATTTTTTCCAAGGAATATCCATCAAGAGAAAATACTGATTTTTTATGATTTGAAATAAAAGTAACTGTGGTACTTACACTTTCTGAACTGTCAAAACTCAACTCATCATGGAGTGGTGAATATTCTAAAGTTTTTGAGCTAGAAATATTTATATTTATACTTCCATCTCATCAATATTTTTGGAATAATTTTATTATTTCTTCTTGTTTTATATTTTGCATTTTTGTATTATTTATAAATATTTTTTTGAATTCAAATTTTATAGAAATTTATGTTTTAGTCAAAAAATAAAGAAAAAAAATCAAAAATGATTTGATATTTTTCAGCAACTTATATAATATTGTAAATATTTTTTAATAAAATCTATGATAAATTTTAGAAGTGTATTTGAATTTCTTTTTAAATCATTTGATATAGCATGAGATACTAAACTTATTGAAAAACTAGAACATGATGGAGTTCGTTTCTTAATGGTCATAAAAAGACACTGGATCTATGGAATACTTCATTCTTGGAGAGTTTTATTTGTACTCGTAATCGCTTTTATAAATGCTTATTTACTTTTTTTTGATGCAAATAATACAGTGGTTGGAAGTATTATAGGAATATTTTTATTATTAAATGTATTTTATTGGACTTTTGTGATCTGTTGGTATTTACTAAGATTTTATAAAATCCAATGAAGCGAGCCCCATATTGAAGATATTCATACTTGTATAAAAAAATCAAAAGAAAGTGATGTAATTTTTTCAAAATTTTTTAATCAAACTATTTTTCTTTTACTTATTCTAACATTTATTACTATTTTTTCTACTTTTACAGCTATATCAAGCCTACTTGTTTGAGGAGCAACTGGGTTTTGAGTTGGTGCGGTGAATGTGATTTTACTTATTGCTCAGGTTGGACTTTTTTATTCATATCTACTCGTAATGATCAATCAAGAAATGGATTTTAAAATTATTCAGCCATGACAAATTATTTTTTATAATCAAAGATGAGTTTTGTGAGATAGTCAAAATATGAATGCCAATAAGATAAAAACGATGAATACGAAATATCCTGGAATACTTGGTTCATTTTTTAACTATTGAGATATCTTAATTCTTACTGAATGAGATCAAAAAGATTATGGGGAAATGAAAATGGATTATGTTTGATCACCAGTAAAAACAGTAAAGGAAATACAAAAAGTATTAAAAAATGATTTAGAAGCTATGGAAAGAGAAGTAAATATTATGCTCAAAAAATTTAAAAAAGAAATCTGAATTGAAAATATAAGCACTCCTGAAAACAAAGAACAATTAAGAATATTTCTTGAAAATAACGATAAAACTATTCAACAACTTTTTGCTTCTTGAGATGATGAAACAAAAAGAGAAATTAAAGAATTATATATTTTAACTCAAAAATAATGATACGACTTATTAAATGACTCATCTGGATATGAATTATATGTGTGATTGTTTTTTATGTAAATTATAAAGATTTTCTTTATACTCCTATAAAAGAAGCAAAAACTATTTCTGTACAAGCTTGAGATAATATAGTATCAGCACTGACAAGAGAACTCAATTATAATGAACTTTTTTTAAAAATATACCTCCAGCTCAATCCAGAAAAGAAAATTCATATTCAAGTATGAGAATTTAGAATATTACAATGAGATACAATTAGCTCTATTATAGAAACAATGAAACATGGAGCTATAACCACCGATATCAAACTCACTCTTTTAGAATGATGGAATATTTTTGATATTGATGAATATCTTGCCAAAAATAAACTCATTGAATCATCTGAGTTTATTCAAGAAGCAAAAAATGTAGAAAAGTATCAAAAAAATTATCCTTTTTTAGAAAAAGCTCTCTCACTCGAATGATTTCTCTATCCAGATACCTATTTTGTCAATCCAAATGATTTTAGTATAGAAAAATTAAATACTCTCTTATTGAATAATTTTAAACAAAAAATTTATACTCCACTCCTTTCTCCTCTCAGTAGTGAAAATATACATGAGCTTATCATTTTAGCTTCTATTGTAGAAAAAGAGGAAAGAAATATTGCTGAAAAACCAACCGTTGCTGGAATACTTTTAAAAAGATATCAAAATAATTGGTTTATTGGTGCTGATATTACTGCTTGTTATGCTTATGAACTCAACAGCGAAGAATGTAGAAAAAATCTTTCAAAATATATCGCTGATAAAAATGAATACAATACCAGAACTATGGTATGACTTCCAAAAACTCCCATTAATAATCCCAATATAGAATCTATTAAAGCTTCTTTAAATCCAAAGCATACTCAATATTGGTACTATTTACACGATATTCAAACCTGACAAATATATTATGCTAAAACAAATGAAGAACATGTGAGAAATAAAAGATTATATATAAAATAAAAAAACATTTTGCCTTCGCAAAATGTTTTTTTATTTACTCATATCTTTAGTCTTTCCTCTTCCTTTATATTCTATAACAATTGGAGTTCCTGCAAATCAGAAATTGTCTCTAATTTTATTTTCTAAATATCTTTTGTATGAAAAATGGAAATGTTCTGGATTATTTACGGTAAGTACAAATTTTGGTGGATTGACATCTACTTGACTTCCATAATAAATTTTTGGTTTATGTGCTACTCTGTTTCCTGTTGGTGGATGTTTTAAAACAGCTTGTTCAATAAATCCATTAAAAATAGAAGTTCTTACTCTTTTATTTTTTCTTTCTTCATTGATTAAAATAGCTGTTTCTAAAATTTCATCCACTCTTTTTTTCTCCACTGCTGAAGTAAAAATGACAGAAACCCAAGGAAGAAAATCAAATTTTTCAGATAAATAAGACAAATATCTCCCCATAATTTTTTCTTTGTCAATTCCTTGTTTATTAAGTACCGCATCCCATTTATTAATAACGATGATAAGTCCTTTATTTTCTTCTAAAACTCTTGAAATAATAGAGAGATCTTGTTGGTGAATTCCATCAACTCCATCTACAATAACCGCTACGATATCAGAACGAGTAATACTTCTTTCTGTTCTCATCACTGACCAATTTTCTATATTTCTGGTCCCAATTTTTGAAAGTCTTCTAATTCAAGCCGTATCAATCAGTACGAAATCTTTTTCATTATATTTAAATTTTGTATCGATACTATCTCTCGTAGTTCCGGCCATATCTTTTACCATCACTCTATTTTTTCATACAATAGAATTAATAAGTGACGATTTTCCTACATTTGGTCTTCCAACCAGTGACAATTTAATAAAATTTTCATCTAATTCTTCACTCACAAGATCAAATCACTTTTCTCTTAAAATATCAGCAACACATTCCTTAATTTCAGCAAACCCAATATGATGACTTACAGAAGCTGGGTAAAATGCATGGAAATTATTTACTACTGGAAGAGAAAAAGCTTCAAGCTTTGCATTTTCATTATCAGCTTTATTTGCTACTACAATAACAGGAGGCATATCTTTAGCTCTGAGCATTTTTAAGATACTTTGATCTAAGTCAGTAAATTTATCATACTCTAAAAGCCAAATCAAAACATCACTTTCTTTTATAGCTTCCTGGGTTCTTTGAATAATATCAGCCGCAATTTCATCAGTTTTTGAAGAAAAATCAAGTCCTCCACTATCAGCAACTATATATGTAATATCATTTACTCTATCGGTATATTCATACTCTGAAATATCTCTGGTCGTTCCAGATTCATCTGCTACAATCGCTATTTTATGTCAAACAAACATATTAAAAAAACTTGATTTTCATACATTTGGTCTTCAAATAATCGTTACTTTAGGAAACACATTTATAAAATTAATACTAAAATATTTTTAAAAAATCCTTGCTATTATAAGATTTTATTTAAAAAAGCAATTTTTTTGCAATTTGTAAAAAAATAATTATATTCAGCCTAATTTATATGATATTTAAATACATTATGTGGAAAAAAGACTCGTATGATTTTTCAGAAAATCAATACCATATTTTTATAAAAAAACTTATTATTTTTATTCTATTTTGTATTTGAATTTTATTTATTTACAAAATATCAAATATACTCATAATACTCGCATTTGCTCTTTTTTTAAATGTACTTTTTGCTCCTTTTTTAAATAAATTCAATAAGTGGAAAATTGGTGATGGTTTAGGAATGATTTTGATTTATATCTTTATTATTTTATTCCTATTACTCACTGCTTTTTCTATCATCCCTATTTTTATAAAACAACTTTCTATTTTAATTGATATTTCATATACTTATAGCAATAATTTACTCAATGCATATAATGAGATTTGAGTTGATGCCTTTCATATTCCAGATTTTTTAAAATGATTTCTTGAACAAATAGATTTTAGTCAGATTTTAAACTCTCTTAAAGAAAATATTGGGCAAATTTCATCATTTGTAAGTAGTAATTTAAAAAGCTTTCTTACTTCAGGAGCAGGAATTATATCATCTATTACGAATGTAGTAATGAATTTTGTATTGCTTTTTATTTTCACTTTTTTTATCGCTATTGAAAGAAAAGAAATCCGTAATTTTTTCTATAAAATCCTTCCAAATTCATATTCATCATATCTGTTAAAAAAAGAACCTGAAGTTGTAAACACTCTTTATAATTGGTTAAAAAGTCAACTTATTTTATGAATCAGTATGTTTTTTATCACTCTTTTTTGACTCGTTTTTATAAAAATATTTTGAATTCATATTGATGAGATTTTTACTCTTGCACTTATTGCTGGAATGATGGAATTTGTCCCTTATGTTTGACCTATTTTAGCTCTATTACCAGCACTTGCGATAGCTTTCTGAATGTCTTTTAAAGCAGTAGTTATTATAATCATTCTTTATATTGCTATTCAACAATTAGAAAATAATGTTCTTGTTCCGTTTGTAATGTGAAAAACTCTTTCTCTTTCACCATTTGCGGTACTTATATGAATGATGATTGGATGAAGTTTACTTGGAATTGTGTGAATTATTATTGCTGTTCCTATAGTTGCTATTATACAAGTATTTCTTATTGATTATTTAAAAAGAAAATAAAAAATCTCCTTTAGGAGATTTTTTTAATCTTTCATATTTTTTATAATTTCTAATTTTTTCCTTACGTTTGCTATGAGTTCTTTTTTATTCATTTGAGTAGCTTCTTGTGATGTAACATCAAGTTCTCACTTTTCAGATAATAAAATAGCAATTGGGCGAGTCGTTTCAAATTTTGAAAATATAATATTTATAATAACCATAAGAGGTACTGAAAGAAGCATTCCAACTATTCACCATAAACTTCCCCAAAATCAAAGTGAAATAATAATTACTAACGGACTCAAATTGAGTTTATTTCACATAAATTTAGGTTCAATAATATTTCACATCAAAATTTGAACTCATATTAATCATGAACTAATAAAGAAAAATGGATATAAGCTATCATATTGAATAAGAGACAGTATCACAGGAAATGAAACTGCTATAATAGATCATACATTTGGAATAAAATTAAGCAAAAATATAACCATTGCCCAAAAAAGAGCAAAATCTAATCAAAAAATAATCATAATCAAATAACTTAATACTCATGTAATCAAACTTACTACTGTTTTTATTAAAAAATATGATTTGATATCTGATTTTATTTTATCAAGTGTTTTTATTGTTGTTTCTCTTTTTTTCTCATTTTGAAACATTAAATGAATTTTATCTGAAAAAAACCTATACTCTAATAAAAGAAACATTACATAAAATAAAATAATTCATGCTTTTGAAAATATAGCTGTTACACTTGAAATTACAGAGCTAAATAAAGAGGTAATATTAATTTTTTGGAATAAAGAATACGCATCAACACTAGATGGAATATTAAAATAATTTAATGAATTTATATAAAGTGTGCTCATTCTGTCTTGATAAACTGGAAGCAATTTTATTACATCTTGAATATTAATATTAATCATTTTTCATATAGTCCAAAATATAAATACATATGTTCAAAGTGATAATATCATAGCTAAAAATCAAGGAATTTTATACTTTCCAACTCAAATTTTTTTATAAAAATCTGATAATCAAATAATAGCAAAAGAAAATAAAAAAGCTATTATAAAAGGAATAATAAGTTCTGCTCATACCTTTAAAATATAAAATAATAACACTATAAATGCTAATATTAAAAATAAATTCACAAAATTTGTTTCTTTTTTCATAAAGTATCTTTTACATATAACTCATTTATACTATATTTTTTCTTAAAATTGTAAAATATTTTAGTATTAAAATATTTTAAATGAATCCATAGAAAGACTCCCATGCACAATTCATTCATTAAAAAACTCTATTTTTTCATCTTCTCATTTCAAAGCATAGATATAAAAAATTGGGAGAAAATGCTCATGAGTTGGGATTGCCATATTATACTTTGGTCATAATTTTATAAAATCAAATAATTTTTCTATATCTCAAGAAAGAAGCATACTTTTTACTTCATTATTTACTTCCTGAGCCCACTGAAAAATATTATTTTCATTATACCAATCGATTTTATATAAATTATGAACTATATTACCACTTCACATAATAAGATATCATTTTTCTCTTAAATAGTGAAGTTTTTTTGCAAAATTAAAGTGTTCCTGAGAAGTTTTTTTCATATCCAGAGAAATTTGTAAAACTGGGATATCTCAAATACTTGGAAATAAAAATTTCAAAATAGTCCAAGTTCCATGATCAATTCACCAAGAATAATCAGGAAAAATTTCGTCCTTGCCAAGATGTTCAATGATTTCATTTGCTATTTTTTGACTTCATTTCATAGGATAGTGAACTTGATATAGTTCCTCTGGAAATCAAGAAAAATCATATATAGTTTTTGGTGAATTCATAGCAGTAATATATGTTCCCTGTCTTTCAAAATGAGCAGAAATAGAGATAATTGCCGTCGGTTTTTCTAAAGTTTTTCCTATTTTTTCCCATTCACGAGAAAATGGAGTATCCAAAATAGCATTGAGTGGACTTCAATGCCCAAAAAAGAATACAGGATATTTTTTCATTTTTTATTATAATTAATAATTACTATACTTTATATAGTAATTATTTTCATACATTTGTCAAAATAAAAAAATTTGACAAAATAATTTTTCAAATATAATTTACCTACCGATTGGTAGTTTTATTATTCTATTAATACTATGAAAAAACAAGACATTATCAAAAAAATTGAGGAACTTTTTTATGCAAAAAGTTTTAAAGAAGTTTCTATGCAAGATATTGCTAATGAAATTTGAATGAAAAAAGCATCTTTATATTACCACTTTCCTTCAAAAGAAGTACTTATTAGAGAAGTTCTTGAAGAAAGTTTTGAAAATTATCTCAATTTTATAAAAAATATTATAAAAAAATGGAATGAAAATAATTTCCAAGAATTATTAAAAAAATTTTTAGATTTCCCAGAAAAAAATAAAAATATTTTTTCTATCATTAATCAAAACGGTTATGAGGAAAATGATGAAATTTCTGAAATAATTCATCAAAAACAAAAAATTATTTTTGAAACTATGTTTATCGCTATGAATGCAAAAGTATGATTTAATCGTGAAAAAGTATTTTTATTTTTTGCCCTTATTCAACAAATATGAAAGAAGAAATTTTCTTATTCTCGCTGTGAAGTAGATGGGAAAAATCTGTTATCAGAAGTTGAATCTTTATTTTTTAACTCTTCAATTTCATGAAAAAAATAGGAATACTAAGTTTACTAATTTTTTTTATTATTTTTCTTTCTTCTTGTAATAATGAAGATCAAAAAAGAGATAAAAAATACTACCAAACTGCTCTTGTACAAACTGGAAATATCCAAAATACTAACAGCTATATTGGCTATACCGATAGTTTTCATAGTATTGCTCTCGCGCCAAAAGTTGGATGAAAAATCATCTCAATCACTAAAAATGTTTGAGATGTGGTAAAAGTTTGAGAAATCATTGCTACTCTTGATTCTTTAGAGGCAAAAACTTGATATGCCTCGAGTCAAGATGTTATAAAAAATCTTGAAGATCTCAAATATTCTACGAGCCAAATGTTTGATAGTCAAATACTTGTGATGCAAGAAAAAATAAAACAAGCTCAAACAGGTATTGAAATATCAAACATAAGCGTAAAATGAACAGAAACCTGAGTATGAGAAACAAAGGAAACTCTTGAAAGTCAACTCAAAACACTTGATAAGCAAATTGAAAGTGCTCAAACTCAAATAGAAAGTAGTTTATTACAATTAGAAAACACAAAAAATATCCTTTCTCAAAAAGAAACTGATATTTATTCAAATTCAAAAAGTGCAATAAATAATGCCGATATACTTGCTAGTAATATTATAGATTTTTTAGATAATATTTTTTGAATTACTCCAGCAAACAAATATAAAAATGAAAATTTTGATATTTATCTAAGTGCGAGAGATATTTCATTAAGAAACAAAACAGAAAAATGATTCAATGACTTTATGATTGAATTTCAAAAGATAAAACAATTTCCATCAGAAACAAACCTTGAGAGAGAAAAAAAACTCGATATATATCATGAAATTTTTTCAAATAATCTCAGAGAATTATTAAAAAATTCATATAGTGCTTTAGAAAATAGTGTAGAAAGTACTTCACTAAATCAAAATATGTTAAGTGAGTACAAATCAAAAATAACCAATTTTCAAACACAAAATGAACAAGTTATCCTTTCTGTATCAGGAAATTATTTTTTGGGGCTAAAATGAAGTCTTGATAGTATAAAAAATTTTGAAAAAGAAAAAAAATCTACTCTTGATATGCTTCAAAAACAAATAGAACTCGCAGAAAAACAAAAAGAAACTTTAGAAAATTCAAAAATACAAATACAATCTGCCGGAAATACACAAATAACTGATATAAGTACAAAAAATGAAATTTCTAAAAAACAAAAAGAACTTTCTGAAAATATTCTCAGAGAATCGTTGGCAGCAATAGAATCACTAAAAAAACAAAAAGATGCCTCTCTTGCAGAAATAGAGGCTCAAATATGACAAGTAAAATCTGGGAAAAATGAAGCTTCTGTTATGATTGAAAATGGAAAAATTACTTCACTCATAGATGGTATAGTCACTAAAAAAATAGGAGAAGTAGGAAGTATTATCGGTCCTGGTATGCCTATACTTATGGTTTCTAATGACCAAAATTTAAAAATAGAAATTTCCATTCCTCAAGATATTTTAGAATTTATAAAAACATGAGATGAAGTAAAAATAAAAATAGAATGAGTCTCTGATATGATTTCCTGAAATATTCATAATATATTTCCCAGCAAAGACCTCATAACCAAAAAAACTTCCGTAGAAATACGCTTACCCGAAGATAAAAACATAACCATTGGAAGTTATTCAAAAGTATATCTTTCAACTGAAAAAAACCAGTCTGAAGCAATAATCATTCCAAATAATGCTATTGTTTCAAAATATATGATTCCTCAAGTTTTTGTGTTAGAAGATAACATTGCAAAACTGGTTCATATAAAAATTCTCTCTCAAAATGACTATTTTTCACAAATAGAATGATTACAACCATGACAAATAATTATTACCGATGGAAAAGAAAATATTTTTGATGGAGAAATGTTGAAATAAAAAATGAGAAATAAAAAAGGTACCCCTTTGGGGTACCTTCTCGGAAAGAAAAAACTTCAGGAAGGTTTTTGTTGCTTGTTTTTCACCTTCTTGGGAGAAAGATGCGGGGGCAAATTCCCCCGAGCTGCCAAAATCTTCTTGCGTTTTTGCTTGTTGCTTTGCGGTGTTGCCATGTAGTCCTCCTAATTGTTTATTAAGAAAAAAAAGACTCTGCCAGAAAGGCTTGTGTTTTATAATCATTTTTTATATTTTGTCAATTTTATTTACAAAATTAATATTTTATAACTTCATTTTATGTTTGCAACCTTTGCTGATTTTTTTATAAAAAATTCAAAACTTACCATAGTTTTCATTATCGTTACCCTCATATCGTGAATAGGAAGCTATTTTATGATTCCCAAACAATACAATCCTACGATTATCGCTCCAGCTTTTCATATTTTTATTTCATCTCCAAGTATGTCATCTTGAGAAAATCAAAGACTCATTATGAACGAATTAGAAAATAAACTTATGGAAATAGAGTGAATTGATGAAGTATTTTGAACTGCATGAGACAATTATATATGAGTTATGGCAAAATTTCATGTGTGAGAAAATGCCGAAAATGCAAAAATACGTCTCAATCAAAAGTTATCCCAAAATATGGATTTAAAGCCTATCGGAGTAGAAAATCCAATTATAAAAACATTGAATCCTGATGAACTTCCTCAAATTACCTATGCGATTTCTTATGTTTGAAGTGGAAATATTTCCCATCAAGAAAAACAAATATATCTTCGTCAAGTAGCAAATACGATAAAAGAGGAATTAAAAGTCATTAAAAATGTTACTACGCTTGAGATCATAGGATGAATAAAAAATAATATCGTTATTTCTCTTGATTTAGAAAAAATAGAAAGTCTTCATACCGATATTATGGAAATCTACCAGGTATTAAAAAATAATGATTTAAGTCTTCCAAACGGAAATTTTCATCTTAATAATGGAGAAAGAGTATTTATAGAAACATCATGAAAATTAAATACTATCGAAGCACTAAAAAAACTCATTATTTCAAATAGAAATGGAAAAATAATTTATTTATGAGATATAGCATCTTTTTCCCACTGAGAAAAGAGACTCTCATCATATACTATTTTTTCGCAAAAAGAAAACATATGAAGCCCCTCAGTACTTTTATGAGTTTGAAAACAAGTAGGAACAAATGGAGTTTCTGTTACCAAAGAGATAAAAAAACAAATGGAAATTATAAAAAATAATCTCCCCTCTGATATCAAAATATCTATCATTCAAGATGAATGAGAAGAAGCTGCTCTTGCAACTGGGCATCTCATTACTGATCTGATTCAATCAATTATTATCGTGGTAATTATCCTTATATTTTTTCTTGGATGGAAAAATGCACTCAATACAGCCACTTCTATTCCTCTCATTCTCTCTTTAGTATTTTTATATGCTTTTATCGTATGATACGATATTAACAGAATTTCTCTTTTTGCATTAATACTCGTTATCTGAATGCTCGTTGATGATTCTATCGTAGTAGTAGAAAATATTCATAGACATTTGGAAGAAAGAAAACATACTGGGAAAAACAAAAAAGATGCTATACTTGAAGCAGTACAAGAAGTATGACCTGGAGTAATTCTCTCAACAGTTACAAAAATACTTTCATTTGCTGGAATGTTTGCTGTAACCGGGATGATGTGAGAATATATGTGACCGATTCCAAAATTTGCTATTATTGCCCTTATTTTTTCTATTATTGTAGCTTTTTCTATCAATCCTTGGGTTTCATATCTAATGAGTAGTAATATTACTGAGGAGAGTAAAAAAGAGCCGGGAAAAAATAAAAATAAATTTGATATAAGACATATCTATCTAAAAATCATGGATATTTTTATTCGTGATGATAAAAAGGCATCCAGAAATAGAAAAATATTTAAAGTTACTTTTTGGATATCACTTTTTCTGGTCATCATACTTCCTATCTCTTTTGGTATCTTTAAAGCTCGTATGTTACCAAAATCAAATAAAGACCAAGTGTATCTTTGGATAGATGCTCCCAGGGGGACCAGTGTTGAAAAAATGCTGCAAATAGAAAAAAGTGTCCAAGATTTTTTCCTGAATAATGAAAAACTTCCTTTAGACCTCAAAATTACGAAAAATATATCTTCGAGCATAGGGATTCCATTTATGTGAGATTTTGCGAATTTATTTCGTTGATGATGAGATAGAAAAGATGAAAATCAAATATCCTCAAGAATCAACCTACTTCCAAAAGAAGAATATAAGCAAAGGATAAAATCAGAAATATTTACTTTTGAAATACGTCCTTTACTCAGAGAATATCTTTTGAGTAGATATCCTGACATAAAAATAAGACTTCTCGAAGATCCTCCAGGACCTCCCGTAAGAGCTACTTTTATGATAAAAATAAAGTGATGAGATGGTGAACAGCAACTTGAAAATTTCACTCAAAAAGTATTCCAAGAAGTAAAAAAAAGAGAAATCTCTGATAAACTAGCTGACGTATGAAATTCTCTTTCAACTACCTATAGAAAAATAAATATCGTTCTTGATCATGAGTCTATTTCAAGAGCATGACTTGATATAAATCAAATAGCTCAAAGCATTGCTATAGCAAAAAATACCACAAAAATAAATGTAATTCAAGATAAAAATTCTCTGGAAGCTTCTTATATCCTCTTATGAGTAAAAAATGAACTGAGTGAAAGTCAAGAACTTTTAGAAAAGATTTCTTTTACCAATCCTGAAGGTATAAAAATACCGCTTTCAAGTATTGCAACGATACAATATGATTTTGTAAATCCTGAAATAAATACTGACTCAAGAGAAAAAGCTCATTTCATTTATGCAGAAATGTGAGATAATTCTGTGGTATATCCTATCATCACCTTGATGTGAATATTAAAATCTGATACATTTCTTGATGGAAAATATGAAGTAATTAATAGTTCTTTTTATGATATCACCTATAAAGGTATACAAGATGGAAAGATTTATACATTAGAATGGGATGGGGAATGGAAGCTCACTATGGATACATTTCGTGATCTTGGGACTGCGATGATTATAGCAATACTCACTATTTATTTTCTGATTGTTTGACAGTTTAGAAGTTTTGCGGTTGCTGGAATCGTGATGTTACCATTTTTACTCGGATTTTTTGGAATTTTTCCTTGATTTTCTCTTCTATATCTCTTAAAAAATGAGTATTTTAATGCAACAGGAATGATTTGAGTGATTTCTTTAGCTGGAATCGTAGTTGGGAATGCTATCCTACTCGTTGACTATATCGATATACTCAAAAAACAATGATGGACTATAGAAAAAGCCATTATAAATGCTGGATATATCAGATTTATGCCGATTATGCTCACGAGTATAGCTGCTATATTTTGAGCTATAAAAATAACATCTGACCCAGTATGGTCTGGACTGGCTCGGTCAATCGTATGGTGACTTTCAACCTCTGCGATACTCACACTTATAGCTATCCCAATATTTTATTATGAAAGTCAGAAAAAATCTTGGAATAAATGTATGGAAGAAAGTAATATGAAATGTTAAAAAAAATGAGTTTTTAAAAACTCATTTTTTTTTATTTATATTCATAAGGTATCTCATATGGAGTTCATTTTCCATACATTTTTTTACCATCTGGTGAAACGATAGCTGGAATAACAACATCACATTTTCTCAAAGTAGCAAGGAAATCAAAACTATATTCACATGGACAACTATTACATAGCAGATTTCAAAATATAGATGAATCGTTATTAGGTAATATACAACTTGAAGTAATGTTTTTTTGCTTTTTTATTTCACAGTATCATTTTGAATTACACATATATCCACTTCAACAAGTATCTATCTCACTATTTATTAAACACTGCTTATCTAAAATAGGACATCAAAAATTATCTTTACTTCCAAAAATATTCATACATTTATCTACATCATCCATAACACCATCTCCATCAGTATCTATCTGAGAAAGGTTTTGTAGAGCAGATTGATTAAGAGAACTCTTGATTTCATCTAAAAGAGGATTTTTTCAAATTTCTTTTTCAAGTTCATCTAATTTCTTTTTTATTTCATCTTGATTGGTAATATTTTTTATTTCATCCAAAATATCATTTTTTCACAACTCTTTTTCTAACTCTAATATTTTATCATTTAAAATATTTGCTACATAGATAGAAATTTTTGATTGTGCTGTATTTCCATTTTGATCTGTTACTTTTAATATTACATTATATGATCCAGCTTTTTCAAAAGTATGAGTTGGATTTTTATCTTGTGACTTTTCCCCATCTCAAAAATCCCAATTATAATTACAATTTTGACAATTTGTAATAGAAGTAAATCCTGTTTTTAAAAATCCTGTTCCAGAGGTATGAGTTGCCTGTATTTGAAGAGAAAGAACTTGAGAAGTTGATAGTGCAACTTCTGCTGATGATTGATTTCAACAACTATCTTGCGCGACTAATCTCACAACCCAATTTCCTTTTGATGGTAATTTATAATTATCTAAATATTCTTGATTCGTAACAACATTTTCTTTTGTATCTTTATTATAAAAAGTCCATAGAACTTCTTTTACTCCTTTTTCACATTGAAGTGAAATATCTGCTTGAAAATCATATATTCCTTCTGAATCGGTTCATTCAGATTTTTTACAATTTGTTTGGTCAGGAGCACATATTTTATCATAAACTTTGATTTGAAGTCCTATTTTTGTATCTGTATCTCAACTATATTCTCAAGCACAAGAATTGGTTTTAGAAATAATATACGCCATTTTTAAGAAATCTTGTTTGGTTATATATTGTTTTGGATTGAGATTACCATTTGAATCCATCTCTATAAATTGATATTTTTTCTCTTTTCCATATATATCATATTCAATATAATTCAATTGAAGCGCTTTTTGAAAGTATCCATAGAAAGTATAAACACTCCCATCTGTATTCTTTATACCTACATCTTTTGATAAATTTTGAGTGATGAGTCAAGTTTGTATTTGCGTGATAATATTTTGATTATCTTGTATAGTAAACACACTTGAATTTCTGAGTAAAAATGCAACTGCCTCTTCCAGTGTAATATTATTATTGGTACAAAATGGTATTTCTCAAGATTTAGTTGTCCCATCTTGACAAACATATGAAGGTGAATATCACTTTACTACATCTTTTACATATGCGTCAGCAATACAATATGCATAATCATTTGTATTACTTACATCATAAAAAGTTTTTTGGTTATTATATTTTATAATATATTCTGGAGAAACATATGGTTGAATACATTTAGTACATCATACTTCCATAGCTATTCAAATAAACTCGTCCCTTGATAATAATTTATTTGGATTAAATTTCCCATCTAAATCAAGTCTTATAACTCATTTATCATATAAGTTTTGAATCTCATTATAATATATATAATCTTTTTTTATATCAACAAAAACATCCTCTACTTTTTCAGAAGCAAAAGTTGGAGATATTCCCTGGAGTATCAAAAAGAAAATTATACTTTTTAAAATTTTTTTCATCTTCATTACGCTTAATTTTAATTACTCATTGCATACATAACAATTCATGCTGCAACTGATACATTGAGAGAATTTTTTTGTCAATGCATTGGTATTATAACATGTTTATCACAAAAATTCAAAACTTCTTGAGAAACTCAAGAAACTTCATTTCACATTACTAAACAAATTTTTTCAAAATTCTGTCAAAAAAGAGTTCTATAGTCAATAGCTGTTGGAGTAAGTTCAACAGCTAAAATTTGAAATCATTTTTTTCTTAATTCACTCAAAACTTCCATAATATTTTCATAATATTCCCAATCAATAGTATTTTCTGCTCAAAGCGCTGTTTTTGAAATATCGCCTCTAGGAGGAATAGGAGTATGTCCAGCAAGAATAATTTTTTGAAATCATGATCCATCTGCATTTCTAAAAATAGCTCACACATTTTGCATAGAACGAATAGAATCAAGCAATATTATTTTTTCCATATTATTCAAAAATTACATCATAAGCTAAACGATAATCAAAAGTTCAATCATCTTTATGCCACTTAAGTACATACATATCTTCTAAATCTACCTTTGGACTTAAAATAATAGTTTCTATATTATTTTCTGTTAAAGTATAATAGCTCAGAGAACGAATCACAAACTTATATCATTGATGATAAAATGCCCCAGAATGAACTTCTTCTGGTTTCATTTTTTCTAAAATAAGAGGTAAGGTTATTTTTTGTGAATGTTCAATTCATAAATATTTTCTATTTCTTATAGTATTCATAAGAGCAAAATTTCTATAATCATTGAAAATCTCATACATATTTTTTACCACCAATGCTTTCCTCTCGTCAATAGACATTTTTTTGAGGTGTTCAGGAATCACTATACCATCAAATCTATTTACATACATAAGTGGTTTTGGAATACCAAAATAATAATAATTTCCATTTCTTGATCATCCAATAGGATCATCAAAAGTAGGGTCATAATAAACATCTCAAATACGCACCCAAGCATGTCAATAATTTGGAAAATCCCTATTATCATAAGCAAAACCTCTTTTAATTTCTACATCTTCTATTCAAGCAAAAGAGAGCATATATAAAAATAATTTTGTGTACCCATCACATACTCAAGTACTATTTTTATACGTAAGTACTCAAGAAAAAACTTGCTTATTTCCATCAAGAGTATAGGTATCATAATATGAAATTTGTTGTATTATAAAATCATATATTTTTCTTATTTTTTGCTCTTTTGTATCATTTGCGGAAATAAGATTTAAAGTAGTTTTTTGTATTTGAAAAAGAATATCACTATAATCTCAAGGAAAAAATTTATTATCATCCAGTACACTAGAAATAAATTCTTTTTTATTAGAAATTTGAGAAATCATACTTTCTCATATGAGTTTTATAATTTGATAATCATTTGAAAAAAAATACTTATCTCCATCTCTGATAAAAAGAGTAGTTTTAAAATCTATTTTATTTACTAAAAAATCACTTTGAGAAAAACTTTGTACATCATCAAAAAATATATAATAATTGTATTTATATCAAAAATATGTTCCTGATTCTAGCTTATATGGTGCTTTAGTATCTATAAAATGAGTGAACATTCATTCTAAATCTTGATATGTATATTTTCTTTCAGTAGTAAAATCATTTGTGAGAATATATTTATTTTTATTCCATACGATAACCGAATTGGGCAAAGCATTTTTAATAAAATATGCATGATTATTAATATCAAGTTCATAATATTTTTTAAAAATAAATTTATACAATTTTTGATCTTGAACAAATTCTGCATTTGATGATATATCAAGATAGGTATATCAGTTTTTTAATAAATTATTAATATATTGTGGGTGAGATTTTGGTCATGTTCAAGAAGTATCTTGAGTAAGAGTATTTTGTTGTTTATTCTGAATAAATATTATTTTTTCTTTATTTAAAGAAAGAAGTGTGTTTAAAATAATTTTATTTTTTGTATTCTGAGTTGTTTTTAAAACTGCTTTTAGTTTTTCATCAACAGATAAAAGAACCGGTAAAGTTTTTTGATCTTGCTGTCCAGTTTTGCTTTCAATTTTTACATATAATTTATCGTAAAATAATCTCAAATCAGCTTGCGTATAAGCTTGAGTTAAAGAATATGAAAAAGAAAAAACTATCAAAAGAATTAAAATTATTTTTTGTTTCATATTTTTTTATTTTAATATTTATTAAAAATATAATCGAGTTGATTATCAATTCATTTTGAAAAAGATTCACTATCAAGTATCACTTCTACATCTGGAGAAATTCAAATTTTATCTATTTGACTTTTTGTTTTCCCAGTTGCCCATTTTGCAATAGTATACTTAAACATACTTCCATCATAGTAACTCCTCATTGTTTGCACTGATCATTTCCCATATGTTGTTTCTCAGATAAGTACAATATTTGGAAAATAATCTTTAAGTGTACCTGCCATTATTTCAGAAGCAGATGCAGTTCAAGAATTAATCAATACATACACTTGATAATCTCATAAATTCAGATAATCATATCATGCTGAATAATAATTATAATCAAAATCTTTATATTGTATAATTGCTGTTTTATCTCATTTTGGTACAAATAAACTTAACATATCAGTCACTTGGTCTAAATATCCCCCTGGATTATTTCTTAAATCAATAATAACTTTTTTAGATCATGACAACTTTAATTCATCCAAAGAAGCTTTAAATTCTTTAAATACTTTATCTCAAAAATTTTTTACTTGAATATAAAAATATCCATTTTGAACTTTTTTAAACTCCACATCTTTTAAAATTATTTTTGCTCTTGTAACACTTACTTCAAAAGTTTCTCCGTCTCTCATAATAGTCAATACAACGCTCGTTCCTGCTGTCCCCTTAATTTTTGCTACCGCATCATTTACTATAGTATTTTTTTGAATTTCCCACCCATCAATTTTTGTAATAATATCTCATCCTTTCAATCAAGATTTTTCTGACGGAGATCATACAATTGGGGTAATTATTTTTAAAATTCATGGTTTTTCCATTTCAACATATGCCCCGATTCATTCAAATTCTCAAGACAAACTTTCTTCAAAGTTTTTTGATTCTGTCGGAGGAAAATAAACACTAAATTGGTCTCATGCTCCATCAGCAAGTCATTCAATACTTGAATATAATAGATTATTTACATCCACATCATCACTTCCGTAATAATCACTAATAAGCGTATAATAAACATCAAAAAAAATTTTCATCTTATTTTGTTCTTCTGGTGTTTTTAGTACTTCCAGATAATATTCTAGTTTATCATCATCTTCATCATATATACCACTTTCTATTATCTCTTTTACCATAACTAAATCAGAATTTTTTACATTTCTCTTTTTAAGTAAATCTTCATTTTCTCTTGTAAGAAAATCATATCCGGTAATATATTTGATAACTTCAAAAAATTGGTATGCATTCATTTTTGAAGTCATATTTACATTTATCTTTTTATTAGGAAGAGCTCAAGTATAAACTATTTTTTGTAAATTTTTATATTGTTTATCTGTTTTTTTTACATCGTTATAATACAATTCAATATAGTTATAACTTTCTGGAATATCTGATAATAAGTAATCTCAAATAAATTCAAAAATAATTCATCTTGAGGGTTCTATTTCTAATTTTTGATTTATATTTGCTCAAAAAGAAATTTGTGTGAAACAAATGAATGATACAACAAAAGATAAAAGTGTATTTGTAATTTTTTTCATAAATTTTTGGTTACAAGATAATCTATTTCAAAGCATTTTTATAATTTTTATTCTTTTTCATAGTCTAAAAATAATTATAGGTAAAAAAATAAAAATTCAAAATAAAAAAGAAACAATGATCATTGTTTCTTTTTTATTCTTTCATTTTAAATTCAGATGGACTGCTATTTCCTGTTCAAAACATTAATTCTAATCATCAAAATGGGTATAATACTCCCCATATCATTAAAAAACATCCCAGAAGTAATAATACTAGATAGGTTCCTCAAGTTCCTAAATACCTTTCAGCCCAAACAAAATTTCATGTCCAAGATTTTACTACTTTTCTATATTTTATCAAACTAAATCAAACTCAAAAAAGAAATATAGCATAAAATAAATCAATTATAAATCACATAATTATTATTTGAAAAATAAATTTTTGTGTATTATTTTATATCCATACAAGATATTACTTCTCTTAAATATTGGGCAAATTCATCCTTTATTTCATCATTTTTGAGAGCATAGTTTACAGTTGCTTTTAAAAATCAAATTTTACTTCCTGTATCAAATCTTTGTCATTTTATATTATGTCCATAGATATCTTTTTCTCTTCTCATTAATTCAAATGCATCAGCAAGTCTTAATTCTCCATCTTTTCCGTGTGGTGCTTTTTCTAAATAATCAAAAATATCCGGAGTTAATACATATTTTCCTATTACTCAAGCTCTTGATAGAGTTTCACTTGGTTTTGGTTTTTCTAAAAATTTTGATACACTAAATGTTTCAGATCAATTATCTTTTGCCTCAATGATACCATAACTACTTACTTCTTTATCAGAAACTGGTATAGTAGCAATTACTGGGTTATTTTTTCTATAATATGTATCTACTAATTGAGAAGCAGCACTCTCTTCATTGTCAATAATATCATCTCAAAATAATACTAAAAATGGTTCATCTCAAATAAGATTTTTTGTTCTCAATATAGCATCTCCATCTCATTTTGGGTATGGTTGTCTTACATAAACAATATTTGCCATATTATTGAGTCATTTCACTGTTTTTAAATAATCAAATTTTCAGGCTTTATCAAGTCTTTCCTCTAATTCAGGATTTGAGTCAAAATGATCTTCTATTGCTCTTTTACTTCTTCCTGTCACTATAATAATATCCGTACATCCAGCAGAAATAGCTTCTTCAACGAGCATTTGCATCACTGGTTTATCTATAATAGGAAACATTTCTTTAGGTAAAGCTTTCGTAGCTGGCAAAAATCTTGTTCCAAATCAAGCAGCTGGAATAACACATTTTGTAATTTTTTTCATAAAAAAAAGACATATAATAAAATATGTCTTTATACTAATAATTTTTAAGTTTTTATCAAATTTTATTTACAATAATATGTTTGTAAATCAAAAGGACATTTAATTTGTCTTCATCATTTATCAATTTTTTCACAAAATCTTCAAACTATTTGTTCATATCATCATTTTTTTTGAGTAGTAAAATTAAATGTTTCTGTAATAGATTCATTACTTATATCATTTTTTAATTTATACCTATATTGTACACAATAAATATTTTTTTCATCTGATTCTTGAACTAATTTTACTTCTTTTACACTATATCAAGCTAAAGTTTTTTCCCAAAAATTTGAAAAATCAATCAAATTTGTTTTACTTCAAGATAAACACATTTTTGTTGATAACAATGAGCAACTATCTCTATAAGCCTTATTGTTTCATAATTCAAAATAAGCCTCAACAAGAGATACTCAAGAAAATGTTTGCATCATAGTCGTTCTTAGGTTAAACCCATCAATAAATTTTTGATACTCTCATAATTCAAATGATTTTGAAACTCACTGAAAAGGAATTTGAGTTATATAATCTTTTAATATATTTTGAGGAGTTAGTATTATTTGAGGAGAAACAACTGAACTATCTGGTGAAAATATTTTTTGGTCATACTCCTTTAGGACGATTTCTTGTTTATTTTTTTGTTCTGAAAGTTCTTTATGAGTTACTGTATATTGTAAAATATTTGATGAATTTTTTACATATAAAAAATCAGTATAATTTTTCACATAAAACATCACTGAAAAAATAAGAAATACTATACCGAAAATAACAAATATTTTTTCCATATTTATATTTTTGAAAAATGTATTCTTTTTTTGATCGTATTTTTTTTGTGATAAAATTTCATTCAAATATTCTTTCAATATGATAACATTTTCTTTTCTATCATCACACTTTTGTAAAACAAAATAACATGCTCAAAGAGTTAATAAAACATCTTCTTTGGGTCTTCCTCAAGTAGCTCTGTCTGTTATAAATACAAAATTTTCATCTCTCTTTTTTTGCTCTATAATTTCAGACATAGCTCTATGAATAGCTCATAAAAATCTCTCCCATTTATCATATCAAAAAATTTTCATTACTTCTCTGGCAGAATAGACTTTTTCTCAGCCAATTATTTTTATTTTTGATTCAAACTCCTGAATAATATCCATAAAAAAATACTAGAAAATAAAAAAATATTCTCTAGTATTGTAGCTCTTTTTTAAAAAAATCAAATATTTTTTACAAACAAATATCTATTATTTTTGCTTTAATTTGTCTTTTTCCCATCCAAATATCCTCAATAACATCAAAAATAATATCTATTTTTTTTGATGTTTTAAGAATATCATAATGTTGTCCTAATCAAAATCCAAGCATATTTATTCCATATTTATTTTTTAGAGTTATATGTTCCATAGTTTTTCATAAATATTCTACTGTATCAATTTCAAACTCAGAAAACATAAAAACTGGTTTTGTATTTCAGATTCAATATGGTTTAAACTGTGAAATTTTTGAAATTAATTGAAATCAAAATTCACTTATATCAACAACTTTATCCACTTTTATATTCTTTTTTTTCATAGAAAAATCTAGTGAATTTAATTCATGGGTAAATTGATTTTGAAAATCAAAAAATTTTTCTTTTGCTATACTAAATCATGCTGCTTGTTTATGTCATCAAAAGTGAAGAAAATAGTCTTTATATTTTTCTAAATATTCTACTATTGAAAAATATTCCGGACTTCTACAACTTGCTACTAATTTCTCTCATTCATCTTTTAAAACTATTGATGGTTTATAAAATTTTTCGGTCAATTTCCCAGCTACAATTCAGATAATTCCATGTTCTATTTTTTCGCTATAATAAAATAATATATTATTTTTACTATCAATTTTCTCTAAAGCATCTTCATAAAAAAGTTTTGTTAAATCTTTTCTTTTATTATTAATATTTTCAATATCTTCAATAACTTGCTCTACTCAATGTGAATTATTTAAAAGCAAATTTACTGCTTTATATGGAGTATCTAATCTTCCTGCTGCATTGAGTCTTGGTCAAATAAGAAATCCAAATATATCCGCGTCTAAGTCATCATGTATTCTTTCTTCTATCAATTTTCTCACTCATAAAGAACGACTTTGTTTAATTTGTTTCAATCATTCTAAAACAATAATTCTATTTTCATCAACCAAAGGCATACAATCTGCAACTGTTCCTATTGCAGCAATATCTATCGTTTCTCTAAGGTATTTTTTATATTCTTCTGGTGGGAAAAAGTCTTGAGCAAGTGCTTTCATGAGTTTAAATGCAACTCAAGCTCAACTTAAATCTTTAAATGGATATGCGCAATCTTTTCTTTTTGGATTAATAATAGCAATAGCTTCTTCAGGTATAACCTCAGGAACTGCATGATGATCAGTAACTATAATATCGACTCATAAAGTTTTAGCATATTGTATCACTTCTATATCACGAGTTCAACAATCAACGGTTATAACAAGAGTAACTCATAAACTCGCAAGCTCATCCATAAAATATTTTTTCATTCCATATCCATCTGTGATTCTATTTGGAAGTCTATAACTTACTTGTAATCCTATTTTTTTAAAAAAATGCATCAATATAGAGGTAGAAGTAACTCCATCCACATCATAATCTCAAAAAATAATTACTCTTTCACTATCTTTATGAGCTTTTTTAATTCTCTCAACTGCTTTATCCATATCTTTGAGTAAATATGGGTCATATAAATCAGTAATATTTTTATCTAGTTCATTGTTTTTAAATCTTGTTTTTAAAATATCTTCTATATCTTGAGAAAGGGTGTTTATATCAAATTTAATAATATTTCACTGAAGACTTATCTTCTCTTGCATTGTAGTTTTGAGTTATTTTTAATATGTTTCATTATATAAAATATAGGAATTTTGCAATAAAAAAGAGGTGCAAAATTTGCGACCTCTTAAACTATCTCTCACAAGACATTTTTAACAAAATCCCGGAGAGATGATGAAACTTCCCGTCCATGTTTGGTATAAACGGTATCATTTGACTGCCCCAATTTATAACCACTACTCGAACCATTTACATAAATAGTTCTGTCAGTTCCTCCCTTTGCAGAAGGCACACGGATTTGTTTTTTGGTACCATTACTGGTTTCCATATATTCATCAATGTATGCCATGATTATTCTCCTTTTTACAAAAAATCAAGACACTATCATACTAACATAAAAATAAAAAATACTCAAATAAAATTGCTAAATTTACTTTTTTTCATACAATGTTTGAGCTTTTGATTTTGCCCCCATAGCTCAGTTGGAAGAGCGCTAGGCCGCGAACCTAGGTCTGCCGTGGGTTCGAATCCTGCTGGGGGTACCATAAACATCAAAAAGACTCATTACAATGAGTCTTTTTTTATAAATTCATACATAAACTCTTGTCATCAAATATGAATAGTGCTTTTTTCATACGAATATGGAAATATAACTCCAGAAAAACTTTGTGTGCTTAGTTTTATTTTAGAAAGTCATCACAAGTTTTTTATATATAAATCTCAGTGAAATATAAAATAACTTGTATCAAAAATATAACCTTTTTGGGTATTATTTCAAGAAACCATAGTGTATTCAATAGGGCCTCATGATGTGAGAAAAATAGCTCCACTAGATGTTTGTAAAAAAGAAAATTTAAGTTCTTCATCTGTCCTCAAAATCCAATCCATATTTTGTAGTGGAGTTGTTTGAATATTTTGATTTTGAAAAGAAGTAAAAAATGAACTTTGAATATTATTTGAAATTTGATGCTGAATTTTTATACTTATATACATAAAACTAAAAGAAAGAAACACCACTAAAAAAATACTCCAAATAAGAATTGATCACTTTATATTTTTTTTCATATTTTTTTGCAATAATAATGATAATATGATATAATTCTGTGTAAGAAAATATTATGTTAATTATAAAAAAAATGTCTGAAAATACAACTAATAATTGAAAAGATTTAAAAGAAATTGTTTTGGAAAAAGAAGAAGAAAAAAATTATTCCTCTTCTAAATTCCAAGAATTAGAAAATATAGTAAAAAGTTTCCTTGCCAAACAAGATACCGATAGTACCCTAAAAAGTCTTACTCTTGGAGCGCTCAATTTATGAAGTTCTGATGTTCATTATGATAATAGTGAGCATGATGTAGTAGTAAGATTTAGAATAGATGGAGTCCTTGTTGATATATTTCAACTTGAAAAAAAACATTATAAATTATTTTTAGAAAGATTAAAACATTCATCAAATTTAAAATTAAATATCACCAATGTTCCTCAAGATGGGAAATATTCTCTTGATTTTTCAGAAAGTAAAATAGATGTGAGAGTTTCTACCCTTCCAACTCCATACTGAGAAAATATGGTGTGTAGAATCCTTGATGCTAAAAAAGCTATTATCGACTTTGAAGATCTTTGATTTTTTTGGACGACTAAAAGAATGCTTGAAAAAGCCATCAATAAAAAAAATGGGCTTATACTTGTAACTTGACCTACTTGATCTTGAAAAACTACGACTCTATATACTATCTTATCAAAACTCAATACTCGTGATAAAAAAATTATTACCCTAGAAGACCCTATTGAATATCAACTCAAATGAATTATTCAATCAGAAGTAAACGAAAAAAATGGGTATAGCTTTGAAATGTGACTCAAAGCGTTACTCAGACAAGATCCTGATATCATTATGATGTGAGAAATCAGAGATGCTGCTACCCTTGAAATTGCCACTCAAGCTTCTCTTACATGACATCTTGTTCTTTCTACACTCCATACAAAAAGTGCTTCTGATACACTCGATAGATTGATAAATATGTGATTAAAACCTTATATTTTAGCCTCAGCACTTGATACTATTGTAGCTCAAAGATTGGTAAGAAAAATATGTCCTGCTTGTAAAGTAGAAAAAGAAAAATCTCCAGAAGAAGTTCAACTCATCAAAGAAATGATGAAAGAGATTGGTATGAATTCTATTCCTGCTGAAAATATAAAACTCTATCATGGAACTGGTTGTGAACATTGTAATAATAGCTGATATAAAGGAAGATTATGAATTTATGAAATCATTTCTCTCAATAATAGTATTAGAAATCTTATTAGAGAATGAGCAAATGCACAAGAAATTATTGCAGAATGAAGAAAATTAGATATGATAACCATGAAAGAAGATGGTATATTAAAAGCTATAAGATGATATACTACTATACAAGAAGTTTTAAAAGTTATCTAAAAAATATGATACAAAAAATATTTCTTACTTGCATATTTTTATTTTTCTCTGGATATTATATTACTTTTGCTCAAGATTGTGAAACTCTTGAAAATGAATTTGAAAAATATGAGTGTAGAAGTGATAAAGTATGTAAAGTTTACAATGAAAATAAAAGAGTATTTAACATACAAAAATTTGAAACTGTAGAAAGTTATTCCAATTTTGAACTAACAGATATTATACTTTCCTCTGGAACATCTCAAAAAGGAATTCAAAAAGCAGTAGAGATTTATAAAGAAAATATGAATAGTATCTATAAATGTGCTATAATATGAGCACAAAAAAATTCTTTATATAGACTCTTAAATTTACCTGTACAAGATAATGTTAAAAAAAGTATTGAACCTAAGATAAAAAATATCATACAAAAACTTGATATCAGTGCCAATGCAAATAAATGTCTCAATATAGACACACAAACGGTTTTTAATAAATTAAGTATTCTCAGACAAACGACATATTTAACTTGTGATTATAGTTTTTATATGGAGTACTTAAAACATTATTATAACAATCCAGCAAATGCACTTTGAATACAACAAGATGATTTTAATAAAAAAGATGAAGAAGTAAAAAGTTATACTCTTTTAGAAGCAGCAGATAAAGTTAGAAAAGCTCAAAACGATGTAAATCAAGAACTTTCTCAAGCTTATAAAGTTTTTCCTATTGCATATCATGCATATAGTGAATATGAAAATAACTTTCCGATACATTTTTTGCTTGAACTTTTAAAAGAAGATTTTTACATGTTTAGAGAAAAATTACACCAAGTACTCAATCCTATTAATCAAGTAGTATATAAAATATCAAATGCGATGAAAGAATAAAAAAAATCTCAAAATTTTGAGATTTTTTTTTATTAATCAACATATATATATCATTGAATAGCTCTATCATTTTTTGGAACTTTTCTCACTGTTACTTCGTTAAGTCTACGGTAGTTCATATCTTTTACAATAATTTCTGTTGATGTAACATCAATAACAATTCAAACATGTCCATATACTGGATTATATCATTTCCCATGAAATACTACAATAGCTCAAAGTCAAGGAGTAGAACCAGTAGAATGCCCTTTTGATTTTGCATTTCTAAGCCAATCTTTTGCATTTCCAGACCAATTAACATTTTTATACTGAGCAACATACCAAGTACAATTTCCCCAATAAAATGTCCATTGTGGAGTTCTTTTTACTAATTGATATGAACCATCTGTATCTACAAATTCTGAACTTCATCATTGAGTAAATGTATATCATCATTGTGCTTGAGTATTTGTTCTTGCGGTAGTTGTGGTAGTTGTTTTTGGTTTTTGAACAACAACTGGTTTTGGAGTTTCTTTTATAGCTCAAGGAATAATAAGCATTTGTCAGTCTTTTATAGCTGCTTGAGCTCATGATAGTCCATTTTGAGCAATAATTTTATCTTCTGTAATTTTATATTTTGAGGCAAGTCATGATACTGTTTCTCATGATTTTACTTGATGTATCAATCATGATACTGGTGGAATTTTAATTTTTTCTCCTGGATGAAGTATCTTTTTTGCATCAAAGTTATTTGCCCATAAAATAGAATTATTTGAAACTCAAAATTTTTGTGCAATCAAAGATAAACTATCTCAAGGAAGAATTTCATACTCAATAATTTCGCTATATCAAGTCAAATCTCTACTTCCATCCATAAGTGTATTTATGGAAATAAATGAGTCTTTTGAAACAATAATTGAAGAATCAGTAGTATCTAAGTACGAATCCAAGATAGTGCTTTCATCAATATCTCATCTATAAAAATCATAGACACTATTTTCATAAAAAAATGATGAAAATAATGGATACACTGGAAATAAAAATACCACCAATATAAATACTATATTATAATTAAATTTGTGGTAAAAAGATCTAAAAGGATGTATATTTCATAAATTATCTTTTAAAATTCTCGAATGTCTATCAATTCTTGCTTTTAAATTAACTTTAGAAACCATTACTTTATATTAAAAAATAAATAGAAGTATTAAATTTTAGAAACATAAAAAAGAAGGTAGTATGATACTACCCTCCTTTTTTTTTATGCTATATTTAATACTTCTAGTTTTGTTAAACTTGCTCTAAATCACAAGTTTCTTGTATATCTTTTTTTAGCTTTCATTTTGAAAACTCTTACTTTTTCATCTTTAAATTGATCTAAAACTTTTAATTCAACTTTAGAACCATTTACTACAGGAGTCCCTACTTTTACATCTGCACCTTCTTCATCACTTACTAAAAGAGCTTCAACACTAAGAGTTTCACCTATTTGTTTATCTAATTTTTTTACATCAATTATATCTCATTGTCTTACGATAAATTGATTTCAACCTAATTCTACTACGGCTAACATATTATATTATTTAAAAATTAAAATTAAGTTATAAAACTTAAAAAATAAAACCCAAATTTTCTTATTTTTTATGTCTTAGATTTTGACTTAATTCTATGGCTGGGATGGTAGGGATCGAACCTACGAATGTCGGAGTCAAAGTCCGATGCCTTACCACTTGGCGACATCCCAATAATTAATTGCCAGCTAATTATATAAAAAAATTAGATTTGTCAAAATTTTTTTGATTTTTTTTGATTTTTTCTTACTATATTTTTAAGTTTATTTTTTAATTATATGCAACGATATGATGTGACTTATAAAATTTATTCAAAAAAGACCGAGTGATAAAACTATTTTGAGTGGAAGAATTCTTTTTTGACTTTTATATATTTGAGTAATGTATTATAACCTTATTTACTTAAATAAAGGGATTGATAGCGAATATTTCTTTGGAACTTTAGTTTTAGACGCGCAATGAATTGAAATAGCAAAATACATAATGACTGGAATATGAATAGTACCAGTATTTATGTGACTGATAAATATTTGTCTTCTCAAGAAAAAATATATGAGAATAGTTCAAGTAGTGTTTTGAATAGTACTTTTTTACATTGCTGGAAGCATAGAGGAAAGTGCAAATCTGGATTTTGATGTACTTATCTGATTTATGGGAATACTTCCTTTATTCGCTGGAATCACTGGAAAATGTATTACTTCAAAATGTTTAAAATATAGAGAAAAAATTACAAAAATTAGAGTATAGATAAAAGAAAAAAGAGTGGAAATAAAGTTCCATTCTTTTTTTATGTTCCTATTTTTTCAGATTTTTTTCATAATACCTTCATTACGCTTTCAATTTGTAATCATCCTCATTTCGTAAGTCCCGCATCTTCTAATTTTTGTTTAAAAGTTGTTTCATTTGAAAGTCTTGGATCTTTGGTAAAACCTTGAATAATACTTTCATTTGGTGGTGGAATAAATCAAGCTTTTTCATAAATTTTTGAAAAAAGATTGAAAAATTCTTTTTTTTGCTTTAATGCATCTGTTGGAGTTCCTGAAATTCATTCACTTAAATCAAATGGTTTTGAGAGTCCGTATGCATGTGGATGTATGTTTATTCTGTTAATTATTTGTTGTAGATCATTTTGATTTATATTAGTAATTCATAATATATTTAAAAAATCTAGTGTTTCACGAGCTTTTTGGTCTTTTTCTTGAACTGAAGTTTTTTGTTTTCAGACTGAAAGTGAATAATATTTTAAAAATTCAGTTTCTTTTAAAGAAAATTCATTTTTTAATTCTTCATTTTGAGTTTCTAATTTTTTTATATTTTCTTCAATATTTTTAATTTTTTCTAGTTCATTTTTAAATTCATTTATTTTTATTTCCTCTTCAAAGGTTTTATTTTCTTTTTGTTCTAAAGATTGTAGTTCATTTTGTAAGTTTTCTTTGTCTGTTCAATATATCATTTTATTATAGTCTAAGATTTGTTTTTCATTTTGGTTTAATTGAGTTTGAGTTTTTATTTTTTCTTTAGTAAAAGCAGCCCTTATATTTAGTATTTCTTGAGATACCGCTTGAGTTTCTATTTTATATCCATATTTTGATATGAAACTGCGAGGAGGAATATCTTGAGTATCAACGATTTTAAAAGTACCTTTATCAATTTGAGCTTGTATAATATTTCAAGTTGTTTTTATATCATCTTTATTTATTTCCGGAAAATAGGGACTTTTATCAAGAATTTTTTGAGCTCTTTGGGTTGATATTTCCAATGCTTTTGGATTTGGAGGAATTGTTTTTAATACTTGAGTTATTTCGCTATTTCAAGAATTTTGTAAAAATTTATATAAAGCCTCATAACTCTCTGGGTCATTTTGAAGTTTTTGAAAAATTTTTGTAGCATTGTTGTCTTTTGAAAGGTAAGTTGCTAGTTTTTGAATAAGTTTTTGATGTTTGTCTTGAAAGTCTTTATCAAGTTTATTTTCTTGTTTATCTGATGTTTCTAACTCAGTTAATATTTTTAAAAATTCTCTATCCTCTTTGAAAGTTTCTTTAAATTTATTTATTTTTTCTCTGATATGAGAATATGAGTTCTCAAAAATATTTTTAGCAGTTTCTTTTTCTTGCTGAGCTGTTAAATCTTTCTCTT
>DKNE01000037.1:65216-65665 GCA_002470645.1 Patescibacteria group bacterium UBA7396 | reverse complement strand
TCTCTTGAGCTGTTAAATCTTTTAATATACTTATAAATTCAGGATTGTTAATAAAATCCTTTATTCATTTTTCATCAATTAAATGAAATCAATTATAATCAAAATAATCTCCTAAAACTATTTTATCAGAATTATTTAAGATAAATAAGACCTTCTGCTTTTCCTCTGGAGAAATTAAAGTACTTTTCATAATATGAGAAAAAGTAGAAAAATTTTCTTGTTGTTTTAAAAAGGCTTCTTTTTCAGGAGAGAGTCCAGTTATTTCACTTTTTTGATTATGTGTTTGAATATCAAGAGTTTCACTCATAAAAAAATAAGAAAAAATTAAATTCTTTCTTATTTTAGCATATATTTTTATAGAATGCAAAAATTACATATTTTGAAATTTATTTGCCATATTTGACCGAAAATTTTGAACTTGTTTATATTGTTGAATTTTTTGGTCAGCT
>DKNE01000037.1:0-64987 GCA_002470645.1 Patescibacteria group bacterium UBA7396 | reverse complement strand
CAGCTTGTTGAATTTTTTGGTCGAGTTGAGCTATTTTTTCTTGTCACATTTTATCTATTTCTTGAGTAACCGAAATAAGGGTTTTTGTATATGGGTGATTGGGAGGAAGGATTTGTTTTTCTATCATATCATTTACTATATGTATGGCAAGTCATTGTCTTTCAGCTGCTCATATAATTCTTCTAATACCTGCATGAAACATTTTCTCATTTTTTGTTTCTATTACATTCAGTCATTTAGCATATAACGTAGCAAAAAATTGATGTTGTTCTGGAGAAAGTTTTGGATATCTTTCTACTATTTGAGTATAAAAGACTTGATAATTTGAATTATTTTCAGAAATATTTTGTGCCATTACTGGAGAACTGAGACTCAAAGTTGCTGCTAAAAGCGCAATTCTTGTTTTGTCTGTGATAGCATTACAAGCTTTTTCAAAAATTTTTTGCCTTTGAGCTTCTGGAGCTTTTTGTACTTCTGAAATACAAGAAAGTTCTTGTGGAGAAAGATTATTTAGATTACTCATAATTTGGGTATTTTATGAAATAAATTCCTCTCGATTATAACATATTTTTTAGAAAATGCAAAAATATTCGTGGAATATTAGTTTAGGATCCTCTGCAATATAAAATTTATTATATTTTTAATAAGTATATCATGAGTTATGACTTTTGTGTTTCAAAATTTTCTTCATTCTCAAATAGAGTATAAATTTGTAAATTTATTAAATAAATGAGATTTTGAAAATGCCTTTCCTCTTTTATGTCACTATGAACAAAAAAATATTCCTACTCATAAATATGAACAAGAACTTACCAAGATATTTTGAGAAGATAAATTATTTCAAATAAAAAATTTTAGAGTCAATACTTCTTTTCCTATTGATACAGAAAAAAAAGAAATTATAGAAAAATGATTTTTCTTGTGATATGATTTGGTATACAGAGATTATAAAATCACTCTCAAAAGAGTTTTGGATAAAAAAGTATTTATAAAAAATACTTGAGAAAAAAGTGTATTTCTATTCCTGAAAATAAATAAAAAATAAAAGCTTCTCTCAAAGCTTTTATTTTAAACTTTCCATTAATTCTTTTCTTAATTCATCAACTCAAGTATTATTTTTTGCTGATGTAGCTACAATTCTTTGTCAGAAAAAAATTCATTCTGTGTGTTTAATCGATTTAAAAATATCATTATTTGATAATTTATCTATTTTATTGAGTACAAAAATAAGTGGGACTTGAAATTCTTGTAAAAACTTATACATATCGATATCCGTATCAGTAGGTCCAAGTTTACTATCTAGTACTACTACTATTTTTTTGATATCAAGACGAAATTCTTCTAAATACCAACTAATCAGTGCATCAAGTTTTGCTTTTTGCTCTTGTCCAAGTTTGGCAAAACCATACCCTGGTAAATCTACAAAATGAAATTTATGATTTACTTGAAAAAGATTTGCTAATTTTGTCTTCCCTGGGAGAGAACTTGTCTTTACTAAATCTTTTTTTTGAAATATAGCATTCATAAGAGACGATTTTCATACATTTGACCTTCCAACAAAAACGATTTGTTTTTTGTTATCAAATGAAACTTTATTTGACTCAATAGAAATAGATTTGTCAAAGACAACTTCTAGGTTTTTCATATACTAAATTTGTGTTTAGGGAATATTTGATGTATAATATATTCAAGATTTTAAAAACACCTAATAAAAATTTAGAAAATGAATAAAAAAATTATAAATAATGCTATTTCAGCTTACTTTTGACTTGGATGACTTTTACTTTTCCCATCAAAAAAAGAAAATATTCATCACCCTTTTGTAAAAAAACACGCAAAAACTGCTCTATTTATTCATGCTTTAATGTGATTAAATTATATCATATTTATCACATACTCTTTTTTGTGAAGCATTTCATTTTGAGGTTTTTATCTCAATCATGTCAGTGCCGCAATTTTATTTTTATGTTTATTTTGATGGCTCCTATATGGTGCTTACAAAGCAAGTATCGGTGATGATTTTTCTATAAAAGAAATGTCTAATATGACAAAGACTGATACACTTATTCAAATAAAAAATTCAAATCTCAATGAACAAGGTATTATGACTATTATACTTTCTCTTATCCCTTTTATATGATTTATATTAAGATGAAAATTTTATAATTATAAAAGTCCTATTATAGAAAATAATATCAAAATCAATGTCATTATTACTTTTATTATCAGTATTGTATTTGTAACTTGATATGAAAACATTTGATTTTTATTTTTACTTATGTATCTTATTTTTATTTGATTTTATTCTCTTTTACTTATTTGAAAGCAAAATATTATATCATTTAACTGAGAAAAAATCCCAACCTTTGAAGAATGTTCTTTATTTATTTTTGCTTTTATACAATACATAAAAAATTATTTTTGAAATAACTCTTTTGTCCCACTCAAAGATCTTATGAAAGAGGAAAAAAAGAAACAACATATGATAAATGAGCAAGATAAAAGTATCTTAGAAACTCTCAAAGATGAAAAAATAAACAAAATAATTGCCTATATTCCCTACTTAAATATACTCAGCCTTATTGATATACATTCAAAAAATAAAAATCATATCATAAATGGATTATCTCTTACTTTTATATCACTTCTATTTTTTATCATTGGAAGAGTAGACTATCATATTTTTTTACTATTTCTCATATTTTTTGGAATCTGATATACAAAAAAAAGAGAATATAGATTTCCTTTTTTATTTTCTATCTCATATGGATGTGTGTGGATATTTGAGAAGATATTTTCAGGAAGTAAAAAAGCGATAAAATTACAAAAAGAAACAAAAGAAATCATTTTTGAAGTAGAAACTAGCAATACAAAAACACAAAAAGAAGAAATTTCAGATAAATAAAAAAGGACCTACATCCTTTTTTTATTTATAAAAACCAATAAATGAGATATAAAATCATCAAATGAACTGGATAAAATCAATATTTAATATAATAATTCATATTGAAATCATATTTTTGAATTGGGGTAAAATAGAGTATAAATATTGATAGAGTTGCCCAAATCTGTATGTGAAAATGAAAGGTAAAATTTTGATAATTTATATCATAAAATAAAAATGTCAGCAAAAAGAAATAAAGAAGTGTCAATTTTTTCTGCCAAGTAAAATAAAATAATATGATAGAAAGTATTCCATATATACCATAATCAAAATGAAAAATTTCTGAAATAGCCAAAAATGCAAGTATAACAGGGATTTTAAAATACCACTTTATTTGCTTATTTTCTATCGTTCAAAGAGAAAGAAGTCAAAAAAGAAGAGTAAAACAAACATTTAAGAATAATTCCTGATTGATAAAAAAAAATGGAACTTGTGAAATCAGAGCAAGAGCTAAAATTCTTTTGGCATAATTTTGTTTATTTTTTGTCATTTTATATCATCTCACTATTCCCCATGCAAATAAAGGAAAAGATATTCTTCCTATGATTCTCCAAAGATCTTCGCTTGGGAAAAAAATCATTCCGATATGATCAATCAGCATAGTAATAAATGCCAGTAATAACACCATATTTTAAAAATTAAGCAATTATTTTTTCTATTTCTTGTAATTTACTTTCCATAGCCATGATAGATTGACGAGCTTCTAAAAGCATACTTGATTTAACATCTTTTCTTGATAAACAAACTCCAACATTATGTCTCATAAGCTCAATAGTAATCTCGACTTGTCATTTATATTTTAGTAAATCTTCATCTGGTAATTGTGTAGTATCTGTTTCCAAGAGCATTTTTGCTCATGCTATTTTTACACCTAAATCTATTGACACAATTTATTTTGTATTATTTTGTAAAATATGAAATCAAACCACTATTCAGGTAGTTTGAGTTCTTAAAATATTATTCCCTAAATATACTTTCATAAAATTATTTTGTAAAAATATATCATTTTCTTTTGGTGAAAATCCTCACTCCGGGCCAACAAATATATTTATTTCAGAAGAAAAATCAAACAAAATATCTGATAATTTTTGTGATCATACTGTATCTGTATGAAAAAATATATTTTGTCATTTTACATTTAGAATATCTCAATTATCTAAAAAATGGAGTTGTGGAATGATATTTCTTCATGATTGTTCACTCGCTTCTTGAATAATTTTTTTAAATCTCAGTATTTTATTTTCAGAAATATAGATATCTTGACTTCTTTCTGAACGAAAAAAGTAAAAATGACTATATCATATTTCGGTTCATTTTTGTATAATATCTTCTATTTTATCTATTTTATTTGGAAGTGATTGATAGAGAAAAAGTCCTTTAAATTCTTCTTTTTTCTCTTGTTTTGAAAGAAATGAAAAAATAATATTTTTTTTATCTATCGATTTTATTTCATAGATATAATCACAAAAAGTTTGTCCATCAAAAAATATCACCTGATCTGTAGGTTTTGCTCTCAAAACTTTTATGAGTTGATAGATAATTTCTTCATCTTTCAGAATAATCTCTCCTTGTCCCAAGATATCTGTTTCTAGTAAAAATCTTTGCATAATTTTATGTTATTATTAAAAAAAGATTAAAACTTTTTGCTTTAATCTTTGAGGTATTATTTTTATCTTGGCATTCCATAAAAGTCTAATCCTTTTGCATCTACCATAGATTTTGTAATAAAATTTTTCTTTTTTCCCGTTTTAAAAAATCCTCTTTCATCAATAATTCCTTGCTCAATAAGAGTTTGAATATTTTTATTGGCTAATTTTTTCTTTGGAAAATTTTGTTTATTTTCAAAATAATGCGTTCTTGATTTATACGACATATTTTTTCTTGATTGTGGATTTTCATTTCCAATATACACTTGGTAGGCTGCTTTTTTGTTTTTTGCTTGTTTTCTTGCAGCTGCTTGTTTTTTTACAATTCTCGAGGTAAGTCCGTGACTATTTGCCATAATGCTTTACTAAAAAATTAAATTATAATGTTTTTTAAAAATATGAGCAAATTATATGGAAAAATGTTTTTTTTTCAAGTTTTTGTTTCTTTTTTAATTTATTTTTGTGTTATTTCATAAGTCATCCCAAGTAAAATTACTTGAAAAAAATGATGCTTTTTCAAATTTTCCACCTACAATTTCTCCATATTTCATTACATATTGTTGCCCGGCTTCATTTTCTCTCATAGGTCAAAAATATACGTTTATTTTACCATCTTGCAAAGCTAAGCTCAATATTTCTTCTGGTTTTTTATTTTGAATTTCTTGAGGTAAATCTTTCCAATCAGGAAGTCAAAGATCTGAAGAAGCTTTAAACTTTTCATATCATACTTGTTCAGAAATAGTCACTCCATTTACCAAAAAATCTGATGACATTTTCTCATTTATTCCCTCTTGAGAAGTTGTTTGTTCTGCTCAATTTCATTCTTCTTTTACCTTTTCTACTGGTTTATCCTCATTTTTTTGATCTTTTTGTGTATCTTCTGATTTTTTTTCTATCAATACTCCATCTTTTAATATATATCACATTTTATCAAAAGTTTCTGGTCATGCTTTCCCATCTCTCACAATATTATTTAGCGCTTGAAATGCTCTGATAGCATCTACTGTTTTAGGTCAGACTTTTCCATCTAACTCTGCTCCTGTAAATCAAAGTGCTTGTTGAATAGTTTTTATTTGTTCCGGAGTATATCTTCTGTTATATTGAATAGCATCTTGTAATTTTGCCTGTTCAGGAGTTAATGTAGGTTTTTCTGTTTTTGGTACTGATGAAGGCGTATTCACTGGTGTTTTGAGTGCAGGTGCTGATGAGGTAGTCGCTTGTGTTTTTTTCTCATCTGTGGAATTAGTTTGTGCTGGTGCTGGAACTTCTGCTCATTTTTGTGATGTTTCTGTTTCTGAAGTAGGAATTAAGCTTGCTTGTGATGCAGAAATATTCCCCATATCAACGATATTATTATTTCTAAGATCATCATCAAATTGAAAGGTATCAAGAAAAGTTTTTTTTGTATATTCCCCATCTATAAGTGAAAATTTTCCTAATAAATCTGTATTTGACGTTATTTTTTTCATATACGATTGTCTGGTATAGACTTCTAAATTATTATCTTTTGTAAATACGACTGAAAAAAGCGCTGTATCATATTCATCAGCAACTGCTTTTATAGTTTGATATTGTGGAATTTTGTATTCTGGGTTAATGAGATGTAGTGTTTTTTCAAGTACTCAATAGTCTTGTTCACTTGTTATCGTATATCATTTTTCAAGAGATTCTTGAAGGAGTTGTACTACTTGAGTTTTTGTCTCTTGTATGTATGATGCTTTTTCTGACTGATACAACCCAACTAACTCATCAATTGCTTGTTTATCAGCACCATCTAATCTTTTATCTGAAGAAATAGTTCTTACTAATTCATTAAAACTTTGTACTTTAGTCATTACATCCGATGGATTTTGTTGTTGTACTTCTGACATATAATTATTATTAAAAATTAAAACTCTTTGAAATTGTATCATACTTTCATTTCTTTTACAAAAAATTAACACTTTTTTTAAAAATATATATAATCTTCTCAAAATATTATTAAAAACTATGTTATGAAAATACATTATTTAGGACATTCTGAATTTGTAATTGAGTTAAAAAATGCTCTTTGAGAAACTGTAAAAATCCTTTCTGATAGTTGGCTCACAAATTATGCTCTTTGAGATATGATGGCAAGATACCCAAAAATAGAAATTGATTATGAAAAATTTGATATTGATGCTATTTTTATCAGTCATAGTCACTCTGATCACCTTGATCCCTACGCTTTAGTAAAAATATATGAACATATAAAACCAAGACCTCTCTTACTTATTCCAGAAACTTTAGAATTTTTAGTACCTCTTTTTGAAAAATATCTCCCAAAACAAAAGATTCAAATTCTCAAATCCTGAATAAATTTTTCATTCAAATGAATTGATATCACAGGAATTATTTTTGAAAATGATTATCTTACCAACGAAGATGACGTAATGACTCTTGCTATTTCTAATGATACAGAACTATTTTTTACCGATGTAGATACCGTTCCACCAGAAAATGAAGAAAGCATAAATATGCTCTATGATCTATTCACTGCAAAAAATTATGAACAAGCTCTCTATCTCTCAACTAGAAATGAACTTCCAGGAAATTTTCGTGTTTTAGAAGCAAAATCAAAAGAAGAAAGAAAGAAAATACATAAAGAATATTTAGAACAAAGAATAGAAGAAATAGAATATAATTATTATCGTTTTGAAGAAGATTTTATGGAATGTAGCGATATCCAAGAACTTCCATACTTTATGAAATGAGTGATAGGGCAAGGAATTATACATCCAAATCCAGAGTTTCTCAAACTAAGAATCTTAAAACTGAAAGAAGAAGCAGAACTCGAAAAAAAAGCTGCAAAAAAATATGGAAGAAACTTCCCTATAACACATTTCGAACCATGAAAAACCTACACAATAGAAAAAAGAAAATTTGAAATCACTGGGAATATATCATTTATAAAATCCATTGATATGCCAAATCCTGAAACTAATTTAGACTGCGAGGTTTTTAAAGAAGATATATCTGGACCTCTTGATGAAAGAAAATGAAATTATAAAGCTCAAGAACAAAAAATACTTGAAATGTTAAATAATAAATTTCTTCCTTATCGGATGGCAAATTCTGAAGATAATTTAAAAAATGCAATTTTACATTCAAAAAATCATAAATATGTAGTAAAAATAAGGTATGGAAATAGTAATGAATACTTTGAAAGAAATTATTTTTACTCATTTGGAAGTATAAGGTTTGAAGAAGAAAGAGGAAAACATGAAGGTTTTAATGAAGATTATTGGGCGAATGATTTAGAAGATTTCTTAGAATGAAGTCAAGAATTATATACTAATTTTTGGCATAAACTGACTCCTAAAAAAACATACAGAGTTTGGACAATGCTTTGAGCTAATTTTATCAATAATGATATTTTATATAAAAAGTTCTCATTTCATTTTAAAAGAGCTAGTCTTGGGAAAACAGTTGATAGTTTTGTAGAAAGTGTCATAAAAAAAAGGTATTAATATACCTTTTTATTTTTGATTCATATCAAACATATTATTATTTCTCAAATAATCTGATTGATATTGTGTAATCACATTTTTGGGAGTAAAACTTCCATCATCCAAAGAAATCTGTCCCATAAAACTAAAACTTTCTACATGTCTATTTTTTTGAATATCTTGTGGTAAGTTAGAATATAATTTTAATGTATTATCTTTTTTATCAAAACTCACTGAAAAGGCACTTTTCCCAGTTTTATCAGCAAGATGATGGGCCATTTTATATTCTGGTAATACTTGTTTTTTTCATAAGAGCGAAAGGAGTTTTTTGAGTACTTCATAATCGTCTTGAGTTTCAACAGTAAAGCCATCTATTAAACTTTGCTCAATATGAGATAATAATTTTTCTTTCGTTTGAAATATTACTCAAGTTTTTTCTTGAGCAAGTGCTGTTTCAAGAGCTCCCACTTCTGGTAAATCCATTCTATCTACTCTTTTATCATAAGAAATTTTTTTTACTAATTCTCATACATGAGTTTTTGGATCTATTTCTTTACTTATTTCTGACATATTCTAAATAAATTATTAAATTAATAACTCCTCTAGTATACTATATACTTTCTTATTTTGCAAAATATCACTCTACAAAAATTTCTATTAATGATAAAAAACTGAACTTTCCTCTCTATTGATAGACTTGATTTCAATTAAATGGGTTGCTAACTCTTTCATTTCTTCTGCATGAGAAATCAAAATGATTTGAGAAAATTTATTTTCTAATTTCTTGAGATGAATTAAAATATTTTCTTGTCTTTGTTTATCTTGACTGGCAAGTACTTCATCTAAAATTAAAAAATTAATTGGATTTCATTTATTACTCGTAAGATTTTGTCATAAACTCAAACGAAAACATAAATTTGCTAAATCTCTTTCTCAACCAGAATGCAAATCAAGATTTTTTTCATCAATCATGATATTATAATCATCATCTAAAGTTAAAGACGTATATTTTCCATCAGTAACAATAGAAAAGTATTCACTTGCTAAATCTTCTATACGTGGTTTCATATAAGCAAGAAGGTAGAGTATATAATCACTTAAAATTTGTTTTTTTAAAATAAACTCACTTGCCTCACGTACAAAAATATCAATTTGTTTTTTATCTTGAAGAAAATCTTGTTCTTGCTGAATCAATCCCTTCATAGAAAATTGAAATGATAATTTTATTTTTTCAATCTCATTTATTTGTGTATTTATCAGGTGAATTTTCTGGTTCCCCCCTTCAAATTCCTTTTTAATATTTTCATATTCTTCTTGATGAAACCCTATATGAGTTAACTTTTTTTCTCCTTCTTGTATTTCTTCTTGTATATCTTTCAACTTTTGAAGTGCATCTTGAATAAAATTGAGAAGATCTTGTTTTTTTATCACCTGTCAAACAATTTTGTTGTATTCTTGAAAAGTATAGTTAATTTTTTCAAATTCAATTTGTATTTTTTTATGATCTTCTTGATTATAATTTATATCTTTAAAAACAGAAAGTTTTTGAGAAATTTCTGAAATCAATGTAGTATAATTTTCAATTTGATTGTGTGCTAACAAAATATCTTTTTCCAAATTTTGAAGTATATTGAGATGGTTTTTTGTCTGAATAATATCTTTTCAAACGCGCTCAATATCTGATATAATCTGAGTAAGTTGACTCTGTTTTCATTTGTATGCTTCTCTTTTTTCTTTAAGATCTTTTTCAAAAAGCGCAATAAGATTTGGAAAATCTTGTTTTAAAGGTCTTTTACAAGTCGGACAAGAAGCATCTTGTCAGAGTGTTTGTAATAGTTCTAACTCTTTTCCAAGTTCTGTTCATATATTTTTAAGTTGTGATAATTCAACTTCAAGAGTAGATCTTGATGAAATACTTTTATTTAAACTTTGTTCAAAAAGTTCAATATTTTTTTGAGATTGTTCTATTTCTTCTTTGACTTTTTGTAATGAATGATTTTTTATTTTCTCTTGAATTTTATTTACTTCTTGCTGTTTTTGTAGAATTTCTTGTTCTAAATCTTTTTTAATTTTATATTGATTTTTGAGATTTTCTTGTTGCAAAATTATGACATCATATTTTTGTTTTTCTCAAATAATACTTTTATTTTCCTCTAAATATTTTTCTTGTTTCTCTATCTCAAGAAGTTCATTTTGCTTATCAAGAATATTTTTTTGAAGATTTTTCAGCTGTTCATTTTTTATAGAAAGCTCAGTACTACATTGAGTAAATATGTTTTTTTTATCAGAAATTTCAGCAAAAGAAATTTTTATTTTTTCATATTGAGACAATATTTCTTGTCTTTGTTTTTGTATATTTTGATAATTTTCTTCGGTATCATTTATTTGTGTTTGAAGATCTTGTTTTTTTATTTTTACAGCTTCTTCATCAAAATCTCATACCTTTTTTTTATAAATCTCTAAAAGTGTCTTTTTTTCCTTTTCATCTTTTTTTAATTGCTCGATAATCTCTTCAATTTTATCAAGTCCAAGTACTTTATTAATCAGTTCTTTTCTTTGAGACAATCATCAAGATAATACCTCTAAATCCTTTTGTTTTGCAAATACACTTCTTAAAAATGTTTCTTTATTCACTCAAATAAGAGTTTCTATATATGAAGTAATTTCATCTCCACCTATAATTTCTACTCAACTTGGTCAATAAAGTGTATCTTTATTTTCTATAATAAATTCTGACGCAAACTTTTTTGTTCAGGCATCAATAACTCTGATTATTTTATAATTTTGCATCCCATATTGAAAATGCAACTCTATTTTTGATGGTTCTCTTTCGCGTAAAAAATAACTCCTTAAGTAATCTCTATTTACTCTGACAAAATCTTTACTTGTAGGTCAAAAAAATGCATATCAAATAGCATCTAAAACAGAAGATTTTCCACTCCCATTTTTTCAAAATATAAGAGAAAAATCATCTCTAAAGTTAATTTCTTCCTGACGAAATCTGCGATAGTGTAATAATTTTAGTGATAATAATTTCATCTGCTTATGAATAAAAAATATTGGTAAAATTATATAAAATTTTAATATAAATGCAATTCCTGTTTTGAAAACAGATTATTTTTTCAAATAAGATTGACAAGATTTTAAAATTTTATACAATTCATTTTACTATATTTTTTATAGTTTTATTTATTTATGTAAATTATATGATACAACTTTATGGTTCAAAACACTCTTGTTCAATAACGATTCACTATTTATTGGAGTTATTATGAGCTGATTATGAAAAATTTGATGTACAAATTGGAAGTGAAGAACTCAAAAAAATTAACCCAAGAGGAGCTGTACCGGCTATTATTGATACAGATAATAACGTAACTCTTACTCAACTAACAGCTATTTCACAATATTTAGCAAAAAAATATCCTGCTAAAAATCTTGGGAGTGATGGAGATATAGTAAATGATTATAAATTAAATAATCTACTTGCGCTTCTCAATTCAGATATCCATACAAGTTTTTGACCTTTTTTTGTTACAGGAAAGTTTACTACTTCTACAGATGCCGAAATTATTAATGATATAAAATCTGCTTCTATAAAAAAAATTCATACAAATATGCAATATCTTGATAATTTACTTGGGGCAAAACAATACTTTCTTTTTGATAGATTAACAATTGCTGATATATATGCATATGTACTTATCACTTGGTGAGCTATGGTTTTAGGGGAAAATTTCCAAGAATTAAAAAATTTAAAAACATTTATGGGAACTCTATCATCTCTTCCAGAAATACAAAAAGTTTCACAATCTTATAAATAAAAAATAGAATGCAAAAGCATTCTATTTTTTATTTATTTGTCATAAGACAGTTCAAACTTTATCTCAAGTTCTTTGCTGAATTTTATCTTTTTGTTGTGTAAAAAATCATCCTTGATTTCTACGTATTCTTTGTTGTTGGATTTGTTTTTCTACTTCCTGAGGGGTATATCCTATCTTCCATCAACGAGGTTTATCTGCTACCATAATATAAAAGTTAATAAATATTATGATGTGCATATTATATGAAAATAAAAAAACGCAAATCTTTTTTGCATTTTTTTATTTTTATGGTGAAATACTATACTTTTTGTAAAATAATTTGTTTTAAATCCTCTATTCCTTGTCACAAGTAGGTAGATATAAAGAGTGGATTAAGGGAAGAAAATTTATTTTTTAATTCTCCTAAATACTCTTTTGAAATCATATCTATTTTATTAAAAACATATATTTTTTCTTGAGTCGCTCAGATTTTTTTCAAAATATCATCAACAACTTGGATTTTTTCCTCAAGTTTTGGGTCGCTAGCATCTATCACATGAAGCAAAATATTGGATTCAATACTATCTTCGAGAGTAGAAGCAAATGCCTGAATGAGATTGGGTGGAAGGTCTCTAATAAATCAAATAGTATCATTGATAAGAACATCTTTTTGTTTGAGAAATATTCCTGATTCATCAAAGTGATTTTCTATATACATCTTTCCCACAGAAGTTCCGAGGGTAGCAAAGAGTTTATTTTCAGCTAATACTCATTTTCCAGTTAATACATTCATAAGACTTGATTTTCAAGCATTGGTATATCATACGATTCCAACTGTACTCATTCCTCTTTTATTTCTTGATTTTCTGTGTTCTGCTCTCACTTTTTTATATTGTTCGAGGTCTTTTTTTATATGTATTTCCCTTTCTTTCAAATGTCTTTTCATGATTTCTGTATTGGTTTCTCACTTTCATCTGGAAAGTTTTGATCATCCACTTCACTGACTTCATAGTTCTTCACTCATACCAAAAATACGTGGTCACATATGTTTTATAGAGGCAAGTTCTATTTGAAGTCTTGATTCCATTGTTTTGGCATTTTTTTCAAATATTTTTAAAATGAGGTCTATTCTATCCCAAGCTTTTGCTCCGATAGTTTTGAGTTTTTCATTGATATTATATATTTGAATAGGTTTTAATATATTTCAAAGGATGAGAAGATTGGCATTTTGTTCCTGCATTTCTTGCATAATTTCTTCGAGCTTCCCTCCTCAAATATAGTTTTTATAATCAGGAGTTCCTCTTTTTTGAACGTGTTGTAAAATTACCACTCATCCGTAGGTATTTACGAGATTTTCTACTTCTATCATACGAGCTTTCATATCTTCTTCATTTCTATTTTCAAGTGCTAAAACATCTGCAATAAAAACTCTTAATTCTCCATTTTGATATTCAAGGTTTTGTTGTAATTGTTCGAGTTCTCTTAAGTTTTTGGTCATATTTTTTAATTATAGAATACTAAAAATATAAATCTTTTCATAGATTTATGTTGATTATTTTATTTTTTGAAAATGATTATTTGGGGATTACCAAATCCTAGCCATACATTTCAAATGAAAGAATATTGTTCTCATGATAGTGATGATAAGTGATAAAGTAAGGTTTGAGGGTATTGTATGAATTTTTAGAGGAAAAGCAAAAAAAATAAAACCAAATTTGGTTTTATTTGAAAAATTTTATCTTTGAAGCTTATTTCATATTTGTAAGAATTCTTTTAAGTTCAGTCTACAAATCGATTTTTTCAAAATCTCTTTGGACTTCACTTAAAGAGACGCATAACTTCCAGTAACAAATCGCTGTCGCTCTTTGACTGTAAGTTTAACCCCGCAAGGGGGTAAGTTCGACTTACCAATCGCTGTCGCTCTTGGAGTCTCACTTAATCCTTTATACAACGAACACTAAAGCCGTTAGATATACCGCCTGTGTAACGGTACACTGCATCGTTATCCCAATAGAAGTACCTAGTAGAAGCACCGCTAGACCACAAGCGAGCGAGGTTCCCACGATTGCTGAAGGTAACTTCATCGGTATTACGGTTACCGGCTAAAGGTATTTTTAAGGCTTGTATCATGTTATTCTCTGTATTTTTTGATGTATTTCCTAACCATCAGAGTCATGGACAGTTTGAAGCACGACACTCTATCCGTGGTGATACTTTTACTGTAGTATTAAGGTATGTTTCAAGAATTTCCCATTCCGTATCTGTTGGTAAATGCCAACCCGATGGACAAGCTCAATTAGTAGTAGCACTTGCTTGTGCATAGGTATAGAGTTTTCACCAGATATTATTAGTTCCATTCGCTGTATTCCAATCATATTCAGTTTTAGTTGAATACATTGCATTTCAACTGGTTGCTATTGGACAGTTTCATACTGTATTGGTTGTATTGTAACTATAACAACTTGAAATAGTTCCATCACTTCCATTGCTTTGTTTTCCCCGTTCAAATCATGCTCATAAAACAGAATTACATCATGCCCATCTATATGTTTTTGATGTATTTCCATTGAGTGGTCCGTTATAGGTAAAAACATAATCATCATTGTTACAAGAAGTCCCTGGTTCATCTTTCCATTGAACTACTGGTGCTACATAGGTACAGCTTTGTTCCAACGGTTCTGGACTTCCTCCAGTACATCCGGATGGAGATTGAGTCTCTATGGTTCTGCTTTGAGTATCTCCAACTTGACATGGTCCCCAAGCACTATAGGTAAAACTCGTACAAATAGTTGGTCACCCACTGCTTGATGTACTACTTGATGAGGAACTACTCGATGATGAGGTTCATCATGAAATATTTTGTTTATCGGTATAGTATTTTTCTCCATATATTGCTGCTCATATTTCATCTTCACTATATCATAATTGTTCTTTTAAGGTTCCACTTTGACTATTCCATTCATCAATATTTCATGGCATTGGTTCTGCTCTCAATTGTATTCATCACGTTTGTGTAAGTTTTTTTAAAGTAGTTTCTATCGTTTCTGTATTATTCGTATCGTATGGTTTTACGAGATTTCATCCATTATTGATTACAAATTTTGGATTATTTCAGGTATCTTCAAAGTTTTGGATTCCTGTTTGAGTAAAAACAAGACTTGGGAGATTGGTAATATATTTTACTCATCAGGTGCTAAAAGTGATGAGTCATTTATAATTTCACACCACTTTTGATATGTAATTTGCTGCGTAAGTTTGTTGAATAAGTGCTGTTTCATTGTTTTCTAGTACTGTTCCTAATTGATAGTATTTCTTATTATTACTTAATCAATATGTGTATTCAAAATTTACTATTGGATCTCTTGGTATCTTGTTCATATTGATCATCGTCGTGATATTTTTTCATACATATCATACGGTGCCGAGAAGTGTTCACGAAAATACTCCCGTTCCATATACATCATCTGGATTTGGGTAATTTCCTGTTTTCATATTATACAGAGTAAGTCATTTTTCTATATTTGATAATGTTGTGAGTTTATTTCCATCTCTTGCATTTCATGAATAATTTCTAAATGATATAAAAGCTATCGTTGCGAGTATTGCTAATATTGTTATCACTATTATAAGCTCTACAAGTGTAAAGGCTTTATTTTTTATTATTTTTGAGGAGTACTTTCACTGATCCTCATATTTTGTATTTATACTTTTCATAATTATTTATAGTTAAAAATTAAAATTTAAAATTATTTTAAAAATAAAAAACATACTTTCCCTCTTCATTTTTTTATCATGACTTATAATTTTTTACTCGGATTATTTTAAGGAACAAAAAAATGACACACTACTTCATTCTTGTGTTGTTGTGTTGTTGTGTTGTTGTGTTGTTGTGTTGTTGTGTTGTTGTGTTGTTGTGTTGTTGTTATACATAAGCCACGTTTAGTGAATTAAAATATTATTATAATAATATTTATTTATAGACTCTTGTCAAGGGTTATACAAAGTACATTTATATAAAATAAACCATAGTGCGATAAAAAAGTTTTTCATAATAACGGATAACTTTTACTAAATCACCTTCCTCAACCCTTCACCAATAAAAAGACCTCCGTTTTTCTTGATAATATCTAAAAATACTTCATATAGTTTCGTGTCAATATGTTTTGAAATCTCTTTCAGGCGATTAAATGCCATACCATATTTAAGCTCTCCAATAGTATAAAAATACTCGGTCTGAAAGAATTTTCCATATTTTTTTATTGCTTTAGATAAGAGCTCTATATCTATTCATTCCAAGGTATCTGAAATAAGACAAGTTTCAACCAGTGCAAGCTCTAAATTAGAAATTTTAAATGTTATTCCCTCTATTGATACTGATTTGGTCAGTTTTGAGAGTTTTTGAAAGAGATTTACTTTTCATGCAGAAATCGTTTTAAAAATAATTTGATAATTTCCTATCATCACTTTTTTATTTATTTTTCTATTCACGATAATAATTTTTTCTGGAATAGAAAAATTCTTTAAGTGGATTTCAAGAGATTTTTTCCCAGAAATAAAATATTCACTTCCCACATTTTCAGCTATATACTTTTTCACAAAGGCAAAATAATACTTTTCTATCAGGTCGATTTCATTGAGTTTTTCATCCTCTTTATCTGGGATAATATAGACTCCATTACGAATCGTTTTTATGACATTTTCCGACTTGAGACGATAGATGGTTTTATTGACCAGAGTCGTGTATTCAGGCTTTTTTTCTGGGTCAATAATTTCAAAGATATCTTCTTTAAAAATTACTTTTCATCATTTTTTTAACAGTTTATTAACAATTTTGTCAAAAGTTATCATAGTTATATTTTGTTATCTATAAGCTAAAATCATTCTATAATAATTATAGAGTTTTTACTATAAAAATCAAATATTTTTTACTATAAAAATTAGGTACTTTTAAATAAGCAACCAAATAAAAAACATATTTCTTCAGAAATATGTTTTTTATTTTATTTTTTTTCTTTATATTTATCACTTTGAATATCATCTCTTTGCACAAAAGTCATTTGATTAAATGCGACTAATATTCATGCTTGTTTAAATGCTAAATTAAGAGTTTCTATTACATTAGAACGAATCGTAAATACTTTATCTCTTGATTTCATCCGAAATAATACTTTTATGACTACCCCATTTTCACTTAACCCTGTAAGCCATATTTTATGTTCTGGTTTTTCTATTACTCCTGGAACACTAACTATTACTTTATCAATAATGAGTTTTGCTTTTGGGATATCTGCTGTATAATCAAGTGTAAACTCTACCTCAAATCTTCTAGTTTCATTGATATAGAGATTTGAAAATGAATCTTGTAAAAATTTAATATTTGGTATAAAACTTTTCACTCCATTGAGTTTTTTTACTTCGGTAAAAAGTGGATTTACTTTTTCAACCTTTGAAACCTCTCCATTGAGTTCTATTAAATCTCCATTTCTTACGGTTCCTTGTGTCACCATAACAATTCAATAGATAAAGTTAGAAAGAAATATTTGCATAGTAAATCAGATTCAAAATCCAATTCATCATAAAAATAATCCCACATTTAACCCCATTACCCCAAACATCAATGTAATTCATAAAAACCATACCGTAATATTAATACTTCTACTAATTACTCCATACAATCATTCTTTTGTTTGGTCTCCATCTTTGTTATAAGAGGTATAATATGACTCTAATTTTCCAGAAAGTATTTTTGAAACTAAAAAAGTTGCTACTAACACTAAGATACCAAAAGCAAAATTTACTAATGCATCTGTAGAAAGTATTTTTGATAAAAAACTCACTCCATGAGATACACCTGTATCATTTGACTGAGTATTTGAAGCAAATACTCAGTCAATAAACATACTAGAAAATAAAATTATTAAAAAATAGCGCATATATTATTGTAATCTAAAATTAAAATTGTCTGGAATATGTTCTGCCTTAAGAGCTTGTAAACATTTTACCATGTTATTATGCCAATTGATTGGAGATGATGCATATATAGAACCTGTTTTATTTCCATATCTTGAAAGTTTACTCATTTCTTTATAATCTCATAAGAATTGATTATTTAAAGTTTTAGCCATCCGGTACACTCAACTTCTTGCATTTGGGAATTCCCATGTTGAACCACTATCTGTATTTCCTATATTTCAAACATTATATGATGTTTTTAAATTTCTTCCAAGTCAGCTTTCTGCCAGTCCGATACACATAAGGAAACTTGGATCAATATTTCCATCTACTGCTTCCTCTACCCACATATCCCAATTATTAAATTCATTCGTTGCATATTTTGAAAGTAAATCTTTCTGTCTATCTATTTCTGTTTCTCAAGTTAGTTTAAATACTACTATATTTTTGAGTAAATCTCACGTATATTCTTCTCAGTATCTTTCTTTATAATCATTTACATATTTATACGCATATTTTTGAACTGGTGGTACTTTATCTTCTGATAGTACTGTAAGATCTAAATAATTCAGTGGGTCTACATATTCTCTATCTTTATACACTTCAAAATGAAGGTGTGGTCCAGTAGTCATAAGCCCAGCTCAATTTGTCCCTACTTCTCCTCCACTACGAGCAAAAACAGTTCCAGCTTTAATAAAATCATATTGTTTAAATAAAACTTCATTTATATGCCCATACACTGTTACAAATCCATTGGCATGTTTGAGTACTGCGTATGCATATCATTCGTCTGTTGGTTCTTTTACGTATGTTATATATCCATCTGCTGGAGCAATAATATCAGTTGCTTGTGGAGCAATAATATCAATAGCATCATGACTTGCTCACACTACATCTAAATATCCTGGGTCTTTATAATAAGCACTGATTCATTTCTCTGGTTGTATCGGCCATAAAAATACGTTTTGTTTATTTTGAGAAAATGGTTTTAATTGTGATTCCAATGTTAATATCTTATTGAGTTCCATACAATCTTTTTGCCCACCATCTTGAAGATCAAGTAAATACATATCATCTGAAAAAAGTTTTTCATCTAAATAATTACAATTATATTTAGCTAATAATTCAGATTTTTGATCTTTTAATTTTACTTTATTTTGAATAATTTTTATTTTAAGTGTCGTATCTACTTTAATTTTTTCTTTTACATACTGTGTAAAAAGTTCTTCTTGTCCTTTCGTATAATCAAGAATTTTTTCTCTAAATTGTTTTTTTTCAATCAGAGATTTTCTTTTAATAAGTTCTTGACTTTTTGTATTTTTTAAGTTTTTATTCTTTTTTTCTAAATCTAATTTTTTTACAAATAATTCTTTTACCAATCTTCTATATTGTTCTACTAAAGATTGTCATGCTACTTCCAATACTGAAGTAAAATGTAATTCTGAAAGTATATCTCAAAGAGTTCCATCTGATAACAATACCGTTTTAAGTGAATCAATATCTTTATATTCTCATGAATACAACACATTTTGTTTTTTATAAATATGAGCAATATATTCTAAAAGTATTTTTCTTGATTCATAAATTTCTTTATTTTTTTCTTCTATTTCATCCTTAGTCATATTAATTTCTGAATATAACGCTACGATATTACGGCTCAGAGATAATATTTCATTTTGTGTTTTTTCAATATCAGCATCTATGAGAGCAATAGCATCTTCTAAATTGGTAACTCTATCTGAAATAACTTGTCTTTGAATATCGAGTTCTTCTTTTTGCTCCTTATTGTTATCTCTGATAGTTTCAAACATCATGATTTTATTTTGAGTTTCAAAAAAATTTACATCTTCTTTTAATAATCAGTTAGCATTATTATAAATATTATTAAATTGTTCTTGTTTAAAGTTTTCCATAATTTTTCCTCTCACTTGTTTTGAATAGATAAGTGAATTTGCATATGTTTGTGCAAATAAAGATTGAGTAAAAATAATCAGAAGTGTACATGTAAAAATTTTTTGTATTGATTTCATAAATTTTATTTTTCTTTTTTAAAATAGTAGAGACAAGAAAATTATACCATATAATCAGGTGAAAATCAAAAAAATATCTTGACGTTCGTGTTTTTTATTTAGAAATTTTGAAATATCATTTCTATAAAAATAAGAATCAAAATAAATAATCATATAGTTGCAATAGAAAATACTCCTATTATCTTAAAAATAACTATTCAAACAATGAACATACTTATAAGAAAACCTTGCCTTAAACTTGAAAAAATATGCACTAAAAAAATTTCCCCCCTATAGTATACTTTTTTAAATATATATAATATCATACTGATAAAAGAGGTAACACAAAGGACAAATGAAAGTGTAAGTGTAACTATTGAAACTACTTCATTTCTGTAAGGATCTAAATAATTAAAAATAAAAAATAAAGTCGTAAGACTAATAAAAAATATAAATAATACCACTAGAAGAAGAAGTTTTTTTGTCATACACTGTTTTTAATTATAAGTTTTATACATAATAATAAAATTTGAAAAAAGTAAATAATAAATATAATATTAAAAATATTTTTTAATTGCATTTTCATCTATGAAAAATCCATTTAGATATTTATGAGAAAAATATGCTTATTTTCAAGCGTATTTAGATGATACGGTGTTGTATACAACTAAAAAATTACAAGAAAAATCAAATGATCAAAAAGATGTGAGTAAAGAAAAAGTTTGAAAAAAAATTCTTCATTATACATGAGTATGACTTTCTAAAAGTGTTGGTGAAGCATTTAGTTGATTTTATGAAACCTATGCAGAACTCAAAAAATGAGATAATCTAGCACAAGCAACCTTTGAGGAAGACATACCAAAAATTAAATTAAAAACAAAACTTTTAACCCAAAAAATGAAACTTTTGAGAATAAAAAAGTGAAATTTAGAAGATTTAAAACGCTTAAAAGATTAAAAAATAGAAACTTTAAAGTTTCTATTTTTTAATTATAATTTTCATGTTAATCTCATTTTTTCTATATTCAAACATTTTTTTGTTTTCTCATCAATTTCTACTAGACAAGCACTCACGACATAATGTGGGTCAAGGGATTGATCTATTTTTCCTTTCAGCATTCATCATAAAAATCTTGATTTCATTGCTTCAAAATCAGCTCATATAATACTATAAAGAGGCCCACTCATTCATACATCTGTTAAAAGTCCTGTTCATTTTGGAAAAACAAGTTCGTCATTGGTTTGTATATGAGTATGAGTTCAAAAAAGAAAGCTAATTTTCCCATCCAAAAACATTCACATAGCATACATTTCTGAAGTTGTTTCTCTATGAAAATCGATGATAATTCCATTCAAATCATCTGTGTTTATTTCTTTTAATATTTCATCTATTTTTAAAAATGGGTTGTACACATCATCTCTCATAAATACTGATGACATAAGGTTTACCACAAGTAATTTTAAACCCTTTTTTTCAAGTATTTTATATCATTTTCAGGGAACATATACATGCTCTGATTCATAAAAATTTGCTGGACGAATGAGTTTTGAATCACTTTTTTCTAAATAATTTTTAATATCATCATAATTATCAAAAATATGATTTCAAGAAGTATAGATATCTATTCCTCAAAGAGCATCTAATTCTTTCATATGCTTTTCTATAGGTCCCCTTCCTGATGAAATATTTTCAGGATTGACGATAACAAAATCAGGTTTATATTGTTCTTTCAGAGACAAGAAATGCTTTTTAAAAGCATTTCTTCCTATTCTTCCGTAAATATCTCAAAATATTAAAACTTTCATTTTTATAACATTAAAATCAACTAAACTATTTCTTGTGTTTCGATAATTTCCTCATTTTCCCTATTTTTCCCAAACATAATACTATAATATGTACTCACAAGTAACATTTCAAATAAGCCATTAATAGTCAAAAAAACAACAATAGTATAAAAAAATACTCCTATTTTTGAATCTATTCATTCTAAATATTGCCCAAGATAGTCTATAGGAAATAATATACAAACAGAAAATAAAACTGCCACCAAAAGAAATTTGAAAAATTTTACTCCAGCAGTTAATGTAAATGATTCTTTTACATAATAAAGTGCTGATTTTTCATTTGAATAATTTTCTTCATCTAACATAATAATATACGCATAATTCATTCTATATGCTAAGTATAAAAATATAAGTATTCCAACAATAGTTATAAATAATACTAATAAAGAAAAAGAACTAATTGTTTCTGATTGTACTGCTAACATATAAGCATTATCAATTCATCAATAGAGAAAAATAGATGCTATAATAATAAGAGCCACCAAGAAAAACAATCAAAGGAACACAAGACCAATCCAAGAAAAAATCCCTATAGTTTTCCAAATTTTTGAAATACTGAAGTAATAATTTTTAAAAAATCAGGTCAAAATTCATTTTTTATAATCAAGATTGAGTTTTGCTTTGAGTACTAATTGGTAACTACTTCAAAATCAAAATGCTAAAAATCATAAAACTATTAAAATTATTTCAATAATTACATAAAAAAGATGTGTGCTTATAGCAGTTAAAAAAGAAAGTCCAACTGTCTGAGTGGTATAAAAAGTAGAAATAATATCTTTCCATTCTATAGGATCAAGATTCATTAAAACAATAAGAATTATCAAAAATGGGAGTGCAAATAAAATTCAAAGTAAAAAGCTAAAAATTACTATCAAAATCTTTGAAATATTCCAATGAATAAAATTCTTATATAATAAAGAGAAGTCTCAAAGTAAAGTTTGTATTATTTGTTTCATAGAGAGAAAAAATAAATAAATATAAATATATTTTGAAATATAATATTTTTTCTCTATAAATCAAATTTTAAATCAATAAGAAGTTGCAATAATAAAAAATTACATAGAATAAAAAAGAACTAAAAAATACAAATAGTTCAGCAAATAATTATAAAATTCTATTTTTTTCACTTGTTTATATGAAAAAACATGAAATATTTTTTTCACTTTTAAAACTTCCTCTTGATTTTATTATCATTTTTTTGAGCTTTTTTTTAGCAAGAAATTTAAGAGAAATAAATGATTTTGTCCCCTGAGTACAACTTCCAATACAAATTATTCAAAATGAGTACTTACTGAAATTTGCTATATTTTGAGCGTTTTTATACCTCATTATTTTTTCTATTCACGGTTTATATTCACTCAAAATTACCACCTCTAAACTCAAAGAAACTTTTGATATCATACTATATAGTATTTATTTTTTCTTATTTTTCTCAGTATTTGTATATTTTTGAAAATGAGTTTTTTATGATGTAGAAATTCCAAGATTGGTTATTTTATTTACTACTATTATTGGAGTTTTTTGAATTATTACTGAAAGAATTATTCTCAATAAAGTTCAAAATTTTCTCCTTGATAGCTGATATATTCCCAAAAGAAATATACTTATAGTTACTGGACAATGAGAAAAAAAGATAGCTCATATTTTACGTGATATTGATGAAGCACACATATATAACATTATTTGATACATTAATAAAACTAAAGTAAATTCAAAACTTCCCTATTTATGAAATACTCAAAATATATGAGAAATTCTTGAAAAAAATCCTATTGATGAAATTCTCTATATAGAAAGTGATTTTAATAATGATGAACTCTATCAAATTTGGGATTTCTCAAGAATATATGGAATACGCTATAGATATATCACCAATGGTTTTGATGTAACAAAAAGTAATACTACTATCTCTCTTTTAAATAAAATTCCTGTTATTGAAATAAAAAACACTGCTCTTGGAGCTTGGTGAAGAGTATTAAAAAGAATTATTGATATTTGAGGAAGTATATTTTGAATTATTGTTTCACTTCCGTTATTCATCATAGTTGGAATACTGATAAAATGGGAAGACCCAGATGGTCCAATTATTTATAAAAATCTTAGAGTCTGACAAAATGGAAAAAAATTCAACCTCTATAAATTCAGATATCTTAAATGGAAATATTGTATCAAAGAAAGTTATTGAATAGAGAATAGTAATGATGATGCTCTCGCTTTTGAAAAAAAACTCATCGCAGAAAAATCATCAAGACATGGCCCTCTTTACAAAATAAAAGATGACCCTAGAAAAACTAAAATTTGAAACTTTATAGAAAAATATTCTATCGATGAACTTCCTCAACTTTTCAATGTTTTTTTATGAAATATGAGTCTCGTTTGACCCAGACCACATCAACCAAGGGAAGTAGAAAATTACTTAATTCATCAAAAAAGAGTTCTTACTATAAAACCTGGAATTACTGGACTTGCTCAAGTAAATGGAAGAGAGAAAAATACTTTTGAAGATGAAGTAAATTTAGATATATTTTACATAGAAAATTGGAGTTTTCTCTTAGATGTGAAAATTTTCTTAAAAACTTTTTGAATAATTCTTAACAGAAAATAATATGAAAAAACTATTTTTTTTCCTTATTTTAAGCTCTATTTCACTCACAAGTTTTGCAACTGGAAACATAAGCGAATCCTATGAAAGCTCGTCAATCCAAACTTCTTTTGACCTTTCTGAAGAAATAGAAAAACTTATTTCTACAGAAATCAATATCAATAACGAATATGTTATAGATATTTCTAATATTAAGGAAAAATTAGAAAATCTCTACTTGTGAAAATCTTTTATTTTTGAATGGAATTTAAAATGAGCATCTGCACAAAACGGACCTGTATTTATGAGAGTATTTAGTGAAAAATGAGAAAAAGAACTAGAACTGAATATATTTGAAGTAAATAATAATGAAGAAGAAGAAAATGAACAAAAAATCCTTTTTCACCATACCTATAATATTTTAGTATATGAAAAATCTTTTCTCCTGATTTATTCAGATGAAATTCTTTCGAGTGACATTAAAAATTATATTGAATTTTCAAAAAGAGATGGTGTGTATGTCAATACTATTTGACCTCTCAATAAAACTGATATTGAAATTTCTAGTATTGTAAATAACATAAAAGATTATAAACAAACTTTATGATTTAAATCAGACTTTATCATCGTTTGGGGGTCAAGAGATTTTGTATTTAATATTTTGTCAAATATTAATAAAGACCTTACCAGCAATACTTCTTGAGAAACTTATAATATCGTTGGACTTTCTTCATATAATCTCAATATACTTTGAAGCTATTTAAAAAATTTTTTAGCGAATAAAGTATGGCTTGATAAAATCATATTACTCTGAGAAAATTCAAAATACTTAATACTCAAACAAAATCAGATTTGAGATCTCATTACAGAACTTGAAGCTAATAAACAAAGTTTTCTCGATATCAATCTTGCTCAAAATGATGTAAAAAATATTTTTTTCTTATCAAAGTTTATAAATAACCTCTCGAATATTTGATACTCAACCAATAGTATTTATATTTTTTTACTCATACCTATTGTTCTCACTATTATTATTATTTTTAAACATTTTATTTGACTCTCTCCGATTGGGATAGTAATTCCTTTATTTATCACCCTATTGTTTTTTAAACTTGGATTTATATTTTCTATAAGTTTAATTCTATTATATGTTTGTCTCAATTTAGTTCTTTCGCTAGTGACAGAAAGATACAATCTCTTGTATGCACCAAGAATGGCATTTATTCTTTCAATAAATATCATATTTTTTATTTGAATTATAAATATACTCTATTCTCTCAATCTTATAACACTCAATATGTGAGATATTTTATATTTCATTGTTTTCATACTGTTAAGTGAGAAAATGATTACTATCATCACATCAAAAGATTTATGAGAATATAAAGAAAGTTTCCTCTATACTCTCTTGGTAGCTATGTTTAGTTTTGGAATATTTAATATTACTGGAATAAAAGTTTTTTTACTCTCTTATCCTGAAATAATTCTTCTACTTATTCCTATAAATTTTCTTATAGGAAAATTTAGCTGACTCAGAATTACGGAATATTTTAGATTTAAAGAAATTATAAAAAGTGTTGAAGAAGAATAAAAAAAATCCAAACAAAAATTTGTTTGGATTTTTTTAATATAATTGAGAAAAGAGATATATACTTAAAAAAAAGAGAATAGTACTAGAAAATAACCCCGAATACTCAGAAAAAAACTTTATTTTCTCAAAAACTTTTCTTCTGAGTAAAAATGTAAAAATAAGAATAGTAAACAGACACAAAAATATTCCTAATCCCAAAGCAAAAATCATAGGAGTAATCAGTGTCAGATTCCCCGTAGAAAAAAGAAGTAAAAATATACTCCATCAAAAAGTACAAGGAGCTAATCCAGCAATAAATCAGAGTAAAAGAGAACCTTTGATATCTTTTTTATTTTTACTACATGTACCAGAATTTGAAGGATATTTTATATTTCTATATGATTTTCTTATCAAATAAATACTAAAAAATAAAAGTATTAAAAGAGAAAATCTTTGAATATATAACATATAATTTGATACATCATAAAAGTTAAAAAGTACTTTTGTCACTAAAAATAAAACAATAATATCTAAAATATGCGTAATAGTAAAAATAGTTGCGTAAAGAAATCAATCAAAAAAACTCTTATTTTTATCTAAAATATAGGAAATCAGTAAACTTTTTGAATGTCCTGGACCAAGAGCATGAATGTATCAAAGACCTATAACTACTATCAAAATATACCAAATATTTTCTTGTGATACCTCATGAATATAATTGGAAATTTTTTTCATTGTAGCAATAAAATATTCATTTCAAAATCAAGCCGTCAGAAGCCCACTATCTTGTCAAACTTTGGTAGAAACTGAAACTTTTTTTTCACAATCTTCTTTTGTTTGGATATTTTCGGTTGCTTTTTTCTCTATATCACTTGGAATCTGTATTCTTAGTTCTTGACTCGGTCAGTAGTTATTATCAAGTGCATTCCAAGAATTAAAAACTTCTTCATAGTCAGTATAAAAATCCCCATCACTATCTATTAAAAATGGATCTGTTTTATGTATTAATTCTTGTTCATCTGAAAGCCCATCCCCATCGCTATCTATGATACATTGAAACATTTCATCTTCTAAATTAAATTGATAATTTTGTATTTTTGAAGTTAAAACGATACTATCAAAAAAACCTGCATCATGTGCATTTAAATTATAAAAAGTCATTTGATTGGTTTGAAGAGGAAAATTATCAAAAAAACTTACCGATATTTCTCACTGAGAAATTTCTTTTTCACACTCAAAACTATAATTTATTTCTATTCCAGTAGATAAAATCTGATATTCTTCTAATTCTAAAACTTCAAATCTTACCATTTTGCAAGCATTTTCTGGAAGATTGAGAGAAATATTTTGGTTTATATATTCCTTTATAACATCCGTATGATCGTAATAATCATATACAGATTGAAAAGCAATATTTTTTGAATGGAGTAAATACTCTATTTCATAGCTATGAAAATAAGTTGTTACATTTAAAAAGTTTTTATTAAAACTCAAAAAACTCGAAGATATATCAAGAGGATGAGCAAAAACTACGCGAGTAAGAAATAGGAAAAGAAAAACAATGATAATTTTTTTCATACTTATTTTTTAATATTATTTTCAAAATAATTATAGCTACAATAGGAAAAAAGAAAAATTTGTTTTTTTATAAAAACTCTTAATATGATACCAAATTATATTTTAAACTTTTAAAAATGCTCTATATTGTTGCAACTCCGATTTGAAATCTTGAAGATATTACTCTCAGAGCTATCAGAATACTCTCAGAAGTCGATAGTATTGCTTGTGAAGATACGAGAACTTCTGCTACCTTACTCAATCACTATAATATTAAAAAACCACTTATTAGTTTTCATTCACATTCAGGAGTGATGAAAATAGAAAAAATTATTGATGACCTCAAAAATGGGAAAAATATTGCGCTCATTTCTGATGCGGGAACTCCTGGTATTTCTGATCCTGGATATGCTCTCATCAAAGAAGCTCTTCAAAATGATATAGAAGTTATTCCTATTCCTTGAGTTACAGCTTGTATTACAGCACTTTGTGCGAGTGGTCTTCCTTCAAACCACTTTTTATATTTATGATTTCTTCCTATCAAAAAAGGAAGACAAACGATGCTCAAAAAACTTCAAAACAAAGAAGAAACCGTAGTTATTTATGAATCTGTACATAGAATAGTAAAAACCTTAGAAGATTTTATAGAATATTTTTGAGCCGATACCCAAATCGTAGTAGGAAGAGAATTAACAAAAAAATTTGAAGAATTTAAAAGAGGTACTATAAAAGAAGTATTTGATTATTTTTCTCAACATAGTGAGAAAGTAAAAGGAGAATTTGTAATTATTTTTTAATATGCAACTAGGAAATATAAAAGATTTACTTTTAAAATCACTTGGGAAAACATGAAAACAAAACCAAGTAATTGCCTCAATTATTTATAAGAGCATCAAAGATGATTTTTTAGAACTCAAAAAAATAGATATAACTCCTTATATTATATCTATTCAAGTTCGTGACAATATCATTATTTTAAAGACAAATAAACCTATCCTAAACTCAGAAATCAAACATATAGAAGATATCATAATCAAAAATATTCTCCAAAAATTGGAGAATATTTGAATTCACATGAAAAATTTAGAACTTTTTATCAAATAAATTTATTTTAACTCTTCAAAAACAACTCTGTATGTTTTTCCATCAATAACCACTGTATTAGAAGTATTTTTATTATATTCTAAAATATTAGATTTATATGTAGCAGAAGTATTTGATAAAAATCAAGCTAAAAAGATCATCGTACCAATCAAACCAACTACCAAGGCAGAATCCTCTATTTTTTTATCAAAAAAATCATAATAAAATTTTATAAAATTTCTTTTCATTTGCTAAAAAGTATGATGTAAGATATTGTTACCATTAAATCATACTTTTTTGTAAATTGCAAATGTTTTTATATTACTTATGTTTCCAACTGATATTTTTTCATTGAGAAAATTCTTGTATCATTTCAATGGGAAATATTTTATTTTGAACCATTTCTTTATAATGAGATAATTGAGAAAGAGTTTCTTGTCATAAAGAAGAAAGTCAATGAAAATCACTCAGCAACAAATATAATAATTTTGTATTTGATTGATTAAATACTATATCTATTTCTGGGAAAATAGCATTTTGTTGAAGTTGAGTCAACTCTTGAAAAGATTCTCATAGTTTTTGTAAAGCTTGATTATGTTTATCAAAAGTATCTTTGAGTGTTTTTAATAGTGCATTATTAGCTTGGTATTCTTGAATTTTTTGAAGATACCATTGTAATCATTCTTGTAATTGTTTATTTTCTTCTGCTGTAAGTTCTTGTTTTTCTGCTTGCTTTTTTTTGGCCTTCATAATACTCAGTACTATCTGGTCTGATTTAATTTCAGTATTTTTTTGCTGTAAACTTTCTATTTGTTGGGAAATACTCTGCGCACTTTTCGTTAATTCTTGTACTTGATTTCATATTTTTTCAGATTCAGTTTTATATTCTTTAGGTTTAATAATAAAAATTATATTTCCTGATTCTTTGAGGGACATTAAAGATTTTATAGAAAGCTTATTACTACAAATAATAATACTGTTTATTATTTCTTCTATTTCAATATTTTCTCATATCACAATAGATGACCTCAAAGATTTTAAATGAACATTTTTTCCTATAACTATGGAAGCTTCTACTGATAATGCACTTACATTACCATGTTGTGATTGTAATATAGCATTTGAAAGAACTTTTCCTTGAATTTGTATATCTCAATTTTCTGAAACAATTTGACCATTTTGACCATTTTGTCAAAATTTTATTTCTTGTTTTCAAGAAGATCATATAATATTTCCTGCAATTTTAATGTCTTTTTTTGCATACATACTTCATGTTACATCTCATATACAATCTATGTTTTGAGCTTTTACCCAATAATCATGTGTAACTTCTCCTTGAATAGATACATCTCAAGTTGCATCTATATTTCATGTTTTTGGTCAAATAGTTCCTAATTCTATCTGCCTAGTAACAGCTACTGGTGACTTAATTTGTTCAATGCTCACCTTTACTTTTTTTCAGTCTTTCTCTCAATATTCTTTACTATCATAATGTCAAATAACAGGTTGTACATATCAATCTTGAGAAGATACTATGTACTGAGTATTGTTTTCATTTACAATAGATACTCATTCTCCGCATAATCCCCTGATATCAAAATCTTTTGGAGGAACTGGTAATTGTGGTTCTCATGCTATATTCATACCAATAATCCCTTCTTTAGGGGGAATTTTTTGGTAAAGTTTTTTCCCAGCAGAAGCCTGTGGGAAAACCCTTGCATAATTTTTCCAATCTAGTTTCCCACTTTCTGTTTGAATTTGTAAATCTTGCCCTAATGGAGCTAAAGTTTGTAGAGAAGCATCAAGTCAAGGAGATGCTGGAAGAGCTTCAGCTATAAGAACTTTTTTATCTTTTTCTGCTGAAATAGCCTCTTCTATAACAGATATTTGTAATCAAAATCTGACTCAATATATCCACATTCTAGCTATAAATTCATCCCTATTTAAATAATTTCTTACTTCTATGACCTTTTCATCTTCCCCTATTTTCTCATCAAATAAAGGACTAAATGTGTATTCAGCTTGGTCTTTATTTTTTCAAAAAATCATTGGTTTATAATATTTTGATGCTCTTTCTGGTGATATAAAAGAAATGCTATCAGAAAGTTTGATTTTATGTGTATCTTTTAGCTCTGATTTTACATGATCAGGATTAAAAATCAATTTTGAAAAAATTTCATAATCTAATCACTCAAAATAATAATTATTGCTAAAAACACTATCAACATATGACATAAATCTCTGTCTGGTAAGAGATGATACATCTATAAAAACTCCGTCCTCTTTTATTTCAACAATACTATCATATCATCATATGTTGATAAGATTTTGAATTTGGTTTGAAACATTTGTATCTTGTATGTTTATACTACCAGGGTTTTTTACATCTTCACATTGAGGTCCTAATATATTTATCCCCATAAAAAATAAGATAAAATAATAAATATATCTTATCTTATCACATGTTTACATAAAATGCAAATTGGCTACCACCTCTTAAAACTTGGACATGCCTGCGTTATATCAATAATAGCAAATCATGGATGTAAAATTGCTTCTTTTATGATTTCTTTGAGTTCAGCAAACTTTGAACTATCTGCTCTTTTAGCAAAACCACATCATGCATCAATAGCAAGTTGTATTGGGTCAAATGGAAGATTTGTATTTCCTTCAGGAGTTGTTTTGGTTTTTGCCCCTATAGGTGTTGTAGGAGATGCTTGCCCAGTAGTAAGAGCATAATTTTCATTATTAAATACCAAATAGGTCATATTAAGGTTTCTTTTACAACTATGAATAAAATGTCCCATTCCTATTCCATACCCATCACCATCTCATCACATAATGACTACTGTTAATTCAGGGCGAGCAAGTTTTACTCAAGTAGCAAAAGGTAATGCTCTCCCATGAAGTGTTTCAGCAGCATATCCATCAACATATTGACTTGCTTTCCCAGAACATCATACTCCAGAAACTACTACTCTTTTATGACTCTCTATTTGAAGTTCTTTAAAAGCATTTTTGAGAGCCATAATGATGAGGGTATCTCAACATCATGCACACCATTGTATATTTGTTAATCACGTTCTCATATTATTTTCAAATTAAACTGTTAAAATCTTCTATATAAAATGGAAATAAATCATATTTTCTTAAATTCGAGATATTCAATCATGGTATAAATTTTAATCAAAATTGCCCACAAATATAATTCTCCAGCTGTCCAGAGTAATTATTTTCAACAAAAATTATTTCTTGTTTCTCTTTGAGTACATCGTATAATCTTTCGTCAAGGGGTTTTAAAAATTTAATAACTACTATTCCATAGTCAGGATTATTTTTAATAAATTCTTTGGCAGTATAAGTAGTCGCTGAAAAAATAATAAGCATTTTTTTTGCATTTGGATTGAAAACTTCAAATCAAGATATTCATTCCTTTTGGAAAAAATTTTCTAATTTTTTCCATCTTTTTTCTGTCATTAGTTTTTTATTTTCACTTTCTTCTGAAGTCGCTCAAAATTCATCATGTTCATAGCTTGATGCTATAAAATCCCCATTCGGAGTTCATACTCTTACTTTAGGTGAAATCCCGTTTGAAGTAAATGCATATCTTTTATAATCATCCGGTGGGTTTTCTAATATTTCTCCCCTGTTTACACCTCATTGAATTAATTCTCCAATAGTTCATGATAATTCTGAAAGTTGTTTATCTAAAAGTAATATAACTATAGTTTGATATTTATCAGCAAGATTGAGAGAAAGTCCAGAAAAATAATATGCTTCTTCTAAAGAACTTGGAGTGAGAACAATATGTTCAAAGTCTCAAAATGTCGGATTAAGTGCAAAGTTAATATCTCATGTTTCATGATACGTCGGAGTTCATGTACTTGGTCCAGCTCTTTGAGAAAGAGCTACTACAATACCAATTTCAGCTTGAATAGCAAAACTAAGTGCTTCTGTCATAAGAGCAAATCATCCTCATGAAGTACCAACCATAGATCTTGCACCAGTAAAAGAAGCTCCTAAAGCAGAATTAATAACTGCTATTTCATCTTCTGCTTGAAGATATGTTACTTTTTTTGAAGCAATAATTTCTGTTAAAATAGTAGATGCAGGGGTCATAGGATAAGCTGAATAATACTCTAGTGCAGAGTTTATAGCTCAAGAAGCAACCATTTTATTTCCATAACTTACTTCTTTATTTGCTCAAATTTTTAGTATTTTTTGTTCTGATTTTTGAAAATCAAGAGTATTATATGCATTTTCAAAAATTTTTATATTTGCTTCAATAGTTGCTACTCATTTACGGGCAAATATTTCAGATAAACAATCTTTAATTACTCAAGTGTCAATATCAAAATAATATGCAAATAAAGCAAGTAAATACGTATTATCATATTTATCATTTATTTCAAGAGAAAATATTTTTATATCATTTTCCTCAATATATTTTTTCACTGGGTCTTTCAATGATAAATAAATTTTTTGATTACAAAAAACAACTCAATTTTTTTTCAAATTGAAAATTGTTTTTTCAAGTGATTCAGCATTAAATGCTAAAAGGATGTCACAATATTTAGTAAGATATCAAGCAACATCTGAAATAAAAATATCAAAATAATTCACTCATCATTTGATTCTTGATTCATATTCAATGTCAGTAGCAATATGATACCCAAGATGTGCAAAAATATTGGTAATAATATCAGAAGTTGAATTAATTCCAAGTCATGCTGGTCCTGTTACCCTTATATTTAAAAACATATTTTTTTATTGGTTAATTTTATTAGTATCTCAAGTTGATGTTTCATCTGTATTTTCTATGAGTTCTCATGATGATGTTGATCATGAAAAAGAGTTTAAAAGTTCTTGTAATTGTTCTTGAGTTAAAGAAGTTTCACTATTTGGAGATGAAAAATAACTTTGATAAATTACTAACACTCCTGTTCCAATAATAGATCAAATAATTGCTATAAGAGCTACAATAGCTGCTATTTTTGCGGTCATATTTTTTCTTGCCATACGAATATAATTTAATAAAATAAACTTTTAGAAGTATATGAAAATAAATTATTTTTCAAATTTTTTAATTATTCATAAAAATTCTTTCTATTTCTTTATTCATTTCTTCTTTAAATTTTACTATATCAATTTTTCTCACAATTCTAAATTCTTTTCATCAAAATAAAAATACCTCTTCTCATTTTGCATAATAACTCGGGTCATAAAATGTGATATAGATATTTCTAAAAAAATGGTCTGTATCAGAAAAAACATACTCAGATCTTAAAATTCATACTATTTGCCTAGATGCTCCATTCAGAGTTAATTGAGTTGATACAACTCATCTATTAATTAAAATATTATATTGATTATTTGTATTGAGTTCTACATCTACATCATCGTACTTGATATCTAAGTATCTGTTCAATATACTAAAATCTCATTTATCTCAGAATAATTTATCTCTTTTAAAAAATGTTATTGTTCTATCTTCTACTTTATCATTTTCTTCTGCTTGTGAATATACCTTTGAAGTTACTGTTTGATTATTAAAAAAAGTATTGAGAAAAAATCTTGAAAAATCATATTTATATTTTTCTTTTTCAGGAGCTTGTTTATGGACTACTGCCAAATCTTGTTTTAAATTATCGAGTTCATATGAACCTGATAATCTTTGACCATTTTTTGTAATTTCATCAATTCTACTAAATTCAGAAGGATATAAGTAAAATGAAAAATTTTCTCCATTAATAAAAAGATTTGATAATTGATAATATTTATTTCAAATAATTTTATATGACATATTTGATACATCTACTCACTGAAATTGTGATAGGTATGAAACAAGCATATCTTGATTAAGCGTAATAGTTTGTCATTTTTCAAATACCGTTTGAGCACTTAATAAATCACTTTTTACCTTATCATATTTTATAAGATATTCCGGATGATTTATCAATGCAGAATAATATTCACTATAAGTAACTTTATTTTTTGAATACAATGAATTATAATTCATATTTTTTTCAGATAATACTCCTCTATTTTTATTATAAAAATCTAAAATTGCATTCATTACAATATCTAACTGAATAACTTGTGCTGAATTAAGAGAATTATTTGAATTTAATATAAGTAATCATCTATCATTGAGTTCAGGAGTAAAAAATCATCTCCTCATTTCTAATAAAAACTTATTTAAAATCATTTGATATTCTACGATTAAAGTTTCTGTTCTTCCAGGATTTTTATAATACGCAATAATATTTTTATTAATTCATAAATATATATTGATAATAGATAATAAATTATCAAATTTTAATGTGTCTGAAAAAGAAACATTGTAAAGTAAGATATTTTTTAAAAAATATGATAAATAATCCAAACTTAAAATAATCTCTTGATTTTCATCAATTAATAATTCCCCATCTTTTAATTGCAAATTATTTTCTTGCAAAAAGTATTGTAAAAATATAAATAAATTTTGTTGAAGATAATTATTTGAATAGGTTTGATTATCTACCAGCGCATAAATTCTATTGAGATAAAAAGAAGACGCATATGGTTGAAATGTATTTTTTTCTGATACTGAAGATATTATTTGAGATAATACAATAGTACTTTTAATATAATCAATACTATTTATTTTTAAAAGATTTTTATAATAAAACGATAATATAGTTTGAAAATCTTGGAAATCAGCCTGATTCACTTCTTTTAAGCTTTTTAAGTCTGCTATAATATCATTTTTTACTTCATCATAGGTAGTATTTGAAATTTTTTCTCAAAATAATCTGTTTAAATTAGATAAAATACTCTTTTTATAGTAAACAGATTTTTTTTCCTTATTTAAGAAAAAAGTAAAATATTTTTCAATATATCAAATTCAAAGCAAACTTTTATCTTTATATAAAACAGAAGAAATAGTATTAATATTGTATTTATCAAATTCTGTAGATGAATAAGAAAATTTAAAAAAATAATCAAAAAATTTAGATGCGGTTTGGTCATTCACAGGATAGAGTCTTTTAAAAAATGATTGATTGAGTTGTTTGGTGTCATTTAAAAAACTTTCAGTTACATAAAATATTTTAGAAACTGATTCTATTCTCAAAATATCTGCATTTTTTAAAAATTTATTTCTCGTTGAATTAAACCCAAAAAACATATGTGGATACATCACTAAAGAGGTCATATTTTCTTGAGATTGAGCTGAAAGTAAATTTATATTTATAATAGCATCAAATGAAAATATTTTTATATCAGCCCCATTTCTTGAATCAACAAAAAATTTTCATGGAGATTTTGGTTGTATTAAAAAATCCTTATTTTTTATAGAATAATTATAAGATATATCATATAAATCAAAAATATAGAGTCATTCTCAAATATTTAAATTAATATTTTTCCCAGACATCTGTTTAGAATATGCTTTTCCATTAAATACAACAGAATCAATGTAATTTAATTGATCAAAAACTGTTTTTCCATCCTGAATTTTTGCGGCATCTATAGGTTTTAAAGATACTCTTGAACCTGATAAAACAAGTTCACTATATCATAAAGAAACCTCTGGTATTGAAAAAGTATTTACTCAAGATTGTGTATTCAAATAAGTAATACTGAGGGTAAAAAATAATCAAAAAATTGTTATCAAAGTAGAAATAATTATTTTTTGTATATTCATAAAAGTCTATTAGAAATAAATTTCACTCCTATAATAATAAAAAAAACTATTATGTAAACAAAAAATACATTGATTATTGTTGGAAATCATCTTGAAAAATATCTAAAAATTTTGAAATAATATCTTGATTATTTATTAATAATCCTATTTCTCTATTTTTATCTATACTATAACTTGAAAAATTTACACTTCCTATATAAAGATATTTATCATCTATAAGTATAGATTTTGCATGAATTTCCGGTTTTCATACTAAAACAAGTGGTATTTTTTCTTTACGTAATTTTCATATTTCATCTTCATTAGAAGAAACTTTTTTCAAGTCTGGAAAAATCATTTTTATATCAATATTTTCTTTTTGTTTTTGAAATAAAATATCGATCACTTCTGTATCAGAAAAATTATGTGCATATATTTTGATAGATTTTTGAGCATTTTTTAATAAATATTGTAATTTTTCCCTGCTAGAAAATGGACTTAATATTAAATTAGGATGTTCAATATTTTTTTTATCTCAGACAAAGTCAGCAGAAAAAATATCTAAAAAAACTTTTTGCAATATTTTATTTTCTAAAATTAAAAAAAATTCTCTATTATATCGAAATGTTGAATATGAATAGTTTCCTGTAGAAAGTATAACTTCATCATCTACAATCATCATTTTAGTGTGATTCAAAGCATAATTTTGTGAATTTGAATATACTACAGAAACTCAAGCTTTTTGTAAATCTTTAAAAGCTTGAGTATTTAAACTCGGAGCTTTATAAACATTTTTCTCAAGAATCACCTTCACATCAACTCATCTCTTGTGAGCATCTATAATAGCTTTCCTCAATCTTTTTTCTGTAAAAATATACACCTCTAAATATACTTTTTCTTCAGAAGCATCAATTTTTGAAACTAATGTATCAAGAAAAGCTATATCTGGAGTATTGTGAAGAGTTAATCAAGAAAGGTACTCTATTTTATCAAAAGAAAAATCATTTAATTTTTGTTGTATTTCTTGTTGTATTTTTTTATTTTCATGAAATTCTACATATTCATTTTGACAAGAAAAAAGAAAAAAAAGAGAAAAAATCAAACATATTTTTTTCATAGTATAAAATAATATATAAAAAATAAAGATAGGCATATTCTATCTTTATTTTTTATTATCCAAATATTTTTTCAAATATTCATTTTTTATTATGAACGTTTAGTTTTTTTTCTTTCGCAATATTCTCAAAAGAAATTCTCTCAGTCTCAGAAAGTTTCTTAGGTATTTTAATCAAAACATTCACAAATAAATCTCATTTTTTATCTCTATCTATATATTTTACTCCATCTCAAGTAATTTTAATTACTGTACCAACTTGAGTTCATGCTTCAATCACTATACTTCTTTTTCAAATAATTGGTATATTTATTTCTTTTGTGGTTCCAAGAATTGCTTCAATTACATCTATTTCTAAATCCAAATGTAAATCAACTCATTTTCTGATTAAGTTTTTTTCAATAGTTGTTACTTTAAATCTTACATATAAATCTCAAGATGATGCTTTTATACCGTTATTTCATTCTCAATTTATACGGATAACCATCCCGTCATCAATTCCTGGTGGAATATCTATATCAAGCTCTACTATTTTTCTAACTCTTTTTTGTCATCAACAAGTAGTACATACTTTTTCTAAAGTTTCTCCACTTCACCCACATCTTTCACAAGCTCAAGTATGTTCAATAGTTCCAAACATAGTTTGTTGTCTATATTTCACATATCCACTTCCATGACAATCAGGACACATGGCTTTTCATTCTCATCATTCTCCATGACAATCAGAACAAACTATGTATTTTTCATATTTTAGTTTTGTTTTACCTCAAATAATAGAAGTTTTTAAATCTATTTTTAAAGTAGTTTCAATATCTTCTCAAGAAAAACTTGATGATGCTTTTTTTCTTGAAGAAGTTCTTCAACCTCATCAAAAAAATTGTTCAAAAATATCTCATAAATCTACATCAACTCATCCAAAACCTCATCATGAAAAAGGATTTCCTCATCAAACACTTCAGTACGTATCATATTCTCTTTTTTTTGTAGAATCTGATAAAACAGAATATGCTTCATTTACTTCTTTAAATTTTTCTGCATCTCATCATCTATCTGGATGGTGTTCCATAGCTTTTTTTCTATATGCTTTTTTTATTTCATCTTCAGTGGCTCATTTTGAAAGCCCTAATATACTATAATATTCTTTTGACATAATTATTAAAATCTTTTATAAAATTTTTTCCATTTATAAAGACATACAGCAACTGTGGGTAAAAGGAGATAACCCACAAGCCAGTGTATGCCTTAGAATGCATTATATAAAAAAATGTAATTTTTCAAAATTTTTTTACTTTTCTAAAGAAGTATTACTTTTTTCAATTTCTTCAATAAAAAAATCTTCTAAACTTTTTTCTAATTCTTCTACTTTTTTATTTTGAACAATAATATTTCACCTATTTATAATACTAAAACTATCACAAATACTTTCAACATCAGCAAGAATATGAGTATTAAAAAAAATAGTAGTCCCCTCGTTTCTCAATTCTAAAATAAGATTTTTTACCATTTTTCTTCCGATTGGGTCAAGTCCACTCATAGGTTCATCCAAAAAAAGAATTTTTGGATTATTGATAATTGATTGCGCTAATCCAATTCTTTGCAACATTCATTTTGAATATGAATGTAAAAATTTATCTCACGCATCTTGAAGTCATACTTTTTCAAGGAGTTCTTGTATCTTTTTTTCTAATTTTTCTCCAGTGAGTCAAAAGAATTTTCCATTAAATCTTAAAAATTCCTTTCAAGTAAGATATTTATAAAGATATGTATTTTCTGGCATAAATCAAATTTGAGCTTTTGTTTGTGTGGATAATTGAGTATCTCCTAAAATCTCTATATCTCAACTTTCTGGAGTAATAAGTCACATAATACACTTCATTGTTGTAGTTTTTCAAGCTCCATTTGGTCATAAAAATCAATAAATTTGTCATTCTAAAACATGAAAACTTACTTGGTGTAAAACTTCTACTCCAGACAAATCTTTTATTATTTGATTTACTTTTAAAATAGTTTTTGACATATTTTTTACTTTAAGAAATATTTTTTAGATTTTATAATTTTTTTTTGAAAATACAAGATGAAGTCGTGAAATAAAAATTATTATTTATCAAAAAATAAAATTCTTTTACATATTTCATATTCAATTGAATCCATTATTTCGTTGTCATGAGTCATATTTTTCTTTCCCCAATCCAGATAATTATCTGGTAATTGAGAAAAATTTTGTCAGCTATATTTTCAAAATGGCATAATCGTTAAAATAGTGTATTGACACTCTGGATAGAGTGAACATCACATAGCTCAATTTTTATAATGATTTTTTGAAACCAAATATCATTTTTCACATTTAGGGCATTTTTGTGGTTTTTTGGATTTTCAAATCATTTTTTCTATTTCTTCTACAAAAGATGAAACTTTTCATATTTCACAAAGGATAAAAGTTTTTTGCTTTGCTCTCGTAAGAGCTACATAAAAAAGTCTTCTTTCTTCGGAATAATCAAAACTATCACTTTGAGATAAAACCATATTGAGTAAAAAACTATCTTTTATCTCACTAGGAAATCATTTTATCCCACTATTTCCATTTACTATCACTACATAATCTTGCTCCAAACCTTTTGATGCATGTGCGGTTTTAAAATCCATAATTCACTTACAAATATTTCCATCTCCACGAGTTCTTCATATGGCTACTATATTTTTATATTGAGTCTTTAACTCTTGTAAAATAGCTTTTTTTTCAAAATCATTACAATAATATATAATTTCATACACATCTTGAGAGTCTGTTTTATTTCCAGATTCAAGTATTTTGTTGATTTGAAATTTATTTTTCATAATAAAATCTCTCGTAATTTCATTTACTTTTTGTGGATATCGGTAGGTTTTATTGATAAAAACTTTTTCTCCATTTTCAAAATATGTATCAAAATGAGTAAAAATATTTAAATCTCAACCTGAAAATCTATAAATAGACTGCCAATCATCTCAAACACAAAAAAGCTCAGCATCATTTTTATCTAAAATAGATTTTACCAATTTATATCTTCATACTCCAATATCTTGAAATTCATCAATAATTACATATTTATAAGGTGTTTTTATTCTTCAAGAAAGTATTAAATCGGTTGCATTATTAATCATATCATTAAAATCTATGGCATTGTTTTGCTCTAAAATATCTTGATATTTTTGGAGTATAATAGAAAATATTTTTAAAAAAATATCTGATTTTTTCTTTTTATATTCAGTGGTAAAAAGTTCTTTTTTTGATTCCAAGTCTTGCCAAGAAAAATGATTTGATTTATAAAGACTCAAGAAAGTTAATACCAAATTATTAAAAATTCATGTTTCAGACTTAATTTTATCAGAAATCTTTTGAGTTATTTCTTCATGTGACAAAAACTCAAAATCAACTCAATATGTTTTTAATTGAGACTCCAAGTATGAAAAAACTACTTTATCTTGAAATTGATATGAGTAAGTTACTATCAAAGTAGTTTGATGTTGTTTATGTAACTCCTTTTTCCAAGCAATTCATTCATTGTATTTTTTATTTGCTTTTTCATATCATTCAGGGGTAGAATCTCAAAAAAATTTTGGGACACGCTGGTTTTTATCAATTCAAAAATGTTCTATGTAAATATTATATTTGGGAAGAAAAAAATCTGGTTTGTATTGTCAAAATTCACTATCAGCTGTATCAATTATATATTTTTGTTCGTATCTATATTCAATTCCATGAAGTAAGAGAAAATTTGCCATTTCAACTTCTTCAGCACTTTTCATTTTTTCTCACAAAATAGATATATTTTTTTCCACTCCATTTCATTTATATTTTTGAAAATCACTCATAGATTCAAAATCAAATAAAAATATATTTTCTCTAAGTAAATAGCTAAAAAAATCACTAAAAAGTTGTGATGAGGTAGTAATCAGTTCGGGCAAAAAATCTTGAGCAAGATAAGTTTTAAAACTACTCAGTCCATTTTCATCTAAAATAGTTTGTTTGATTTCTCACTTTTTTCTAATAATATCAAGTCAAAGTTTATGAAAGGTTTTCACATCTAAAGAAAGTCAAAGTTTATCTTTTATTCTTTGATTCATTTCTTGAGCTGATGCTGCAGTAAATGAAATAAGAAGTACTTCCGATGGTAGCGCCTTTTTTGCTTCAATAAGATATTTCACTTTCCCAACAATAGTTGAAGTTTTTCCAGAACCAGCTCAAGCAATCACTAAAAGATATTTTTCTGGAGTAAGAATTGCTCTTTGTTGCATAATATCCAGAGGATATTTTTCTAAATTTTGAAATAATTTTGCGTATACATTAAGATTTTTTTGATAAAAATTTTCATTAATTTTTTGTATATTTGCTTGAAAATAATTAGAAAATTTATAAATACTCTGTAATCATGTTAAAATATTTTTATCATAAATATATTTTGAATATTTACTCAGTACATCAGCTTTTGAGACAAAATTTTCAATTTGATTTTTAAAAAAACTAATTTTTGTTTTTGTGATATAATCACCACTATAAAAAATACGCTGAAACTCTTCTTGTAAAATAAAAAAATCTTCGTACTCTTTTTTAAAATCAGGAATAAATTCTTGCGTTTTATCTTCTTTATATTTTTCTAAAAAAAGTAAAAACAATAAAAATATAAAAATAGTGATAGTAATGTATAACATATTTTTAAATGGATTAATCAACTCTAATCCCAAAATCCAAGAGTAATTTTGGAAGATAATCATCTAAATTATCAATATGATGATTTTCAAGCTCTATAAGATTGAGATTGTATTTTTTATAGATTTCTTTTTTTTGTTTCTTTCTCTCCAAATACTTTTCATCTTCTTTCCCCCAATACTCAATATACACAGCACTCGCTCCAAGTCTGGCAGGAAGATAAAAATCAGAATATACATCTTCATCAATCGGTAATTTTCTTTCATACGCATGAACCAATCCATATTCATATAAAGTATTATCAATAATAACTTCTCCTCTACTTCTTACATTGTGACCATCTTTAGTTCTATATTTTGCTGGAAATTTATTTCTAAATTCATCAATAATATCATGTGTTTTTTGAGTAATTTCCTCTATTTGAACTTCTAAATTTTCAGAAGTTTTTTTATGAAATTCTTGAAGTAATAATTTATTTTCTTTTATATTTTCTGGCCATTTTACAAATACTTGTCATGATTTCAGCGAAACTTCTTTTCATCAAAGCATTTTTCACATTTCAGTTAAAATCCATCATTTAATATTTTTTTCAATAAATCACAATTCTGATATAATAATATTTATTTTTCTTGATGAGGTTCAAAAAGTTTCTGCCAATTCAGTAGATGTAACATAGTGAACTGGAGTAATATTGAATTTTTCATAAGGATTAAAATCACCTTCCCAAGCAATATAATCTCAATATTTAAAATTTTTAATAACCACTCATCCATTTTCTCTTCATTTTTGAGTTATATGCCAAGTATTCTTTTCATTGGTAATAAATCCTAAATCCTGTAAAATTTTAAATAATTCTTTTGCTTCTACATTGAGTTTCAAAGCAAGTTTTGAGGTAGATAATTTTTCCATTTTATTTTTATTATATTTTATTTATGAAATTTTAGCATATTTTCAAAAAAACACAAAAATTTTGTTTTTCCCACTTTTTTCATATAATACCATCACTTTTAGCAAGAGCATACATCTACGCTTTATCTTGAATAAAGTGAGGAAAGTCTGGACTCCATGAGGAAATTACAAAAGCTAACGGCTTTGGTTTGAAGATATAATCCATAAACTTCAAATACCACTAGTGCCACAGAGACAATACTAGAGAGCAATCTCAAAGGGTGAAAAGTCAAAAGGTGTCAAAAAAGCTAATTTTATAAATATTTATAAGTAAGCTTTTTTCGCTACTTTTGAAGAATAAGAGCAATCTTATAAACTTGGTAAACTTGTGTATGGAGCAATGGGAATGGTATTTTTTATGATTTATTCCTCTAATGATTATAAAAAATATACCCAGCTTGAGGTTCTTAGTGATAAGAATCCTAGATAGATTGATGTAGAGGTACAAAATCCGGCTTATTACTCTTGCTAAAAATTAAATACATTTAAATAACCCCAAATATTATGAAAATAATTTTTATCTGAATTCAATGATCAGGAAAATGAACTCAATGAAGAATATTGGTAGAAAAACACGGATTTAAAATCTATGAAACAGGAACAGCTCTCAGAGAAATAGCTTCTCAAAATACTCCCCTGTGAAAACTCGTAAAATCAACTATTGATGCTGGAAAACAAGTAAGTCCAGAAATAGTTGAAGATATTTTACAAGAAGTGGTTACTCAAAATAAATGACAAAAACTTATTCTGGATGGTTTTGTAAGAAATGAAGGAAATAAAATTTCAGCTGATAAAATAGTTTGAGACTATAGAGTAGTATTTTTTGATTTACCGGAAATAGATGCTAAAACAAGACTTCTTTGAAGAATGTATGATAAGGAAAGTGGCGAAACTTTCCCTGCTGGAACACTCATAAATCCAAAAAATGGGAATACTCTGACAAAAAGAGCTGATGATGAAGAACAAGCTATTAATGAAAGAATTAAATTGTTTTATGAAAAAACTATGCCGATTGTAGATCTCTATAGAGAACAAGGAAATCTTATTGAAATAGACGCGAAAGGGACGATTGAAGAAATCGCTCTTAGACTTGAAAAAAGCTTAGGATTATAAAATATAACTCAAAAAATATGTTTGCATTTGAACTTGGGAGAGAATTTAGACTCTCAATTGCTGAAATTTTTAAAGTATTTTCCCCAGAAAATACTATTTTTTGTGATAAAAAAATACTTATTATAGACTGAATTTCAAAAGAAGAAATATTAAAAAAAGTAAAAAATCTTGGGTGAAGTATTAAAATCATTGAAATCATCTGAGTTGAAAATCAAGAAGAAGTTTTTTCTGAACAAATAGAAAAAATTTTTTCTGAAAAATTAGATATTGACTGATATATAGGTAAATTTAATTATGCTGTAAATATTTTTTGACATAGTCCTATTCATTTAAAAGATTTTTTAAAAATTTCAAAAAAAGTTATCAAAAATTTCTGATTAAACCCTCGTTTTATAAATCAGGATTTTAAAAATCTTGCTTCTGTTGTAATAATAAAAGAAGCTCTTATAAAAAAAGAAACCGATTTTAATTTTATTTATGTAGATTCAAAATTATACTTCTGAAAAACTATTTTTGTTCAAGATATTTATGGATATTCAAATAGAGATTATGGAAAGGATAGAGATATGCACGTATGAATGCTTCCTCCAAAACTTGCTCAAATGATGATAAACATTTCAGGTTGAAAAACTATTTATGACCCTTTTGTATGACTTGGAACAGTTCTAATAGAATCCGTATATATGTGAAATACAGAAGTTTTTTGAAGTGATATCAGCAATAGAATGGTGGAAACTACTTTTTCAAATCTTTGAAATTTAAAAAATAAATTCAATTTTGAACAAGTTATTATGCTTCAAAATGCAAAATATATTCATGAAGTTCATTTTTTAGATAAAATTGATGCTATTGTTACAGAATGATATTTATGAGAAATTATGACTCAAAATAATATTTCTATAGAAAGAATAGACAAACAAAAACAAAAACTTTCAGATTTATATGAATGATTTTTTTCAGGATTACAAAAAAAAGATTATAAATGAAGTATCGTTATTTCATTTCCTTTTTGGGAAATCAAATGAAAATTTTTGTATTTTGAGGAAATTTATGATATTATAAACAAGTATTGTATAGTACAAGAACTTCTCCCTAAAAATATAGAGTTTAGTGAAACAAAATCTGGAAGTTTACTTTATAAAAGAGACTCTCAACTTGTTGGAAGAGAAATATTTTATTTAAAATTAAAATAAAGACTATGGTAAGTAAGGTTATTAGCTGAAATGATATACTTGAGAAATATCATGAAAAAGAAACAGAACATTATATAGATATGTCTGATTTTTATGCTGATGATTATCGTGAAATTATATCACATTTAAAACCATTACATATTTGATGATTAGATATAACTGTAATGGATTTGTTTAATCTTCCATTAGCTACTGAAGATCGAATAAAAGATTTTATAAAAAAAAGATTATGAATTGATATCGATACGAATCATTGATTAGAACAAATCAATAATCTTTTTGAAAAAGCAATAAATCTTTATGAAACAAGGTATTTAAAAAACCTCCCTACAAAATTTAAAAAATTAAAATTTCAAAATAGTAAATCTGTAATAAAATTTCTTCTTGATACTAAAAATAGTAAAATAACTTGAAGTATAAATTGTGCCATAGCAAAAGTATCTTATGCTATTGATGATGTACTTTCTAATGAAAAAGTAAGGAGAGCTGAATTTCTTGATAGACAATTTATATCTGAACACTTGGAAAGACCTTTTCAAATACAAGAATGATATGAAGATAAAAATTGAAATATCTATAGAATTTGAACTGTTGTGATTGATTGAAAAATTATAAATTTTAAACTCATAGCAAGACAAAAATGAACTGAATCAATTATATGAAAACAGCTCGCTGATGCAAAATATTATTCTGTTGATCAATTTAGAGATTTAGTATGAGTAACTATTTATGTTGATGAAGATTGGCAAGCAGCATTTATTATGCAATATATTGACCAAATGATTTATAAAGGAAGATCTCAAATTAAAAATAAAAATTGACTCGATTTAATTGCTGTAAAAAGTAAAGTATATTTAAATGAAGAATTTTACCTAAAACTAGAAAAAGAAACTAAAATAAATGAAAATGAAGAAACAGAAGATGAAAAAGAATACAATGAAAGAAAAAAATCTACTTCAAGGAAATATAAAGAAATTAAATTAATTTGAAATGTAGATTTATCTTTGGAACAATGAACTAAATCTTCAAAATATCCAATAGGAACAGAAATAAAATTTGTTGTTGGATGACATGATAATGAAGAAGGAATATCACTTCAATCTATATATGACTATGCAAAAAGATTTAGAGAACTTACACGTTTGTGAATACCAATAAGAACACTTGATATTATTAATTATGTAAATGATTTTTTTGAAAATATTGATGAAATCTTAAAAAAGAAAAATAAAGATAAAAGTATATATTTTCAAGAATTATTTGAAGATCTTTTAGCATTAGATTGTATAGATTGAGAGTCTAAATTAAATGGTAATATTCAATCAAATGAAAAAATATTAGCTCTCTGATTATATAAATATTTTGAAAGCAAACTTATTAAAATAAAATTCCCTAATTCAAAAAAAATCTATTATTTTGATGAAAATATGATTAAAATGAGAAATGCTGGACTCTATAAAAAATTTGAGACAATATAAAATTTTGACTAAACATTTTTTTTCATATAATAAAAGCATCACTTAAAAGTGATGCTTTTATTCTGTATTATTTAAAAAATGAAAATTAAAATTTATTGAAATGGTTGACAAGCAGAAGATCTTTTAGAAAAAGTAAATTTAGCTACCCAAGAATTATGATTAAATGATTTTATAACTTCAGAAATAACTTCTGATGAAACTTTAAAATCAGAGTTAAATATTTCAAAAGAACCTGCTCTTATTATAGAAGAAGAATCTATCGGTTTTAAGGATATGATTTTTGAAGGAATGGTTCCTGAAATTGACGAATTAAAATCTATGTTTATAAGTATTGTGTGAGGATGAGAATCATCTAGTGAATGAGAATGATGTGGAACGTGAGGTTGTGGAAGTTGTTCAAGTGGGTGTTAAAATTATTTCTAACCTATTAAAATATGATTTTTAACATAGAAAATTCTTTTGGTGTTATCTACAACAACTTTGCAACAACAACCGAGATTTTATGACCAAAAATTATTTGAGCCGTTATTATTCTTCTCACATGATGAATTATAGCAAGACTTGTATATCTTTTTTTAATGTTTATTTTTAAAAAAACAAAACTCAATCAATTTATTGATAGACTCAAAGTAAATTTTGATGAAGAAAAATTGTCAGAGGAAAAAAAAGAAAAACCAAGATTTATAAAAAGTCGCTTTACAGATAAAATTAAAGTTGATGATGTTGTAGCAAAAGCAATGAGCTATTATTTATTAATCGTATTTTTTAGACTTTCAATTTGATATTTATGAATTATTGAAGTAGAAAGTTTTTTAAGAGACGTTACTAATTATCTTCCTAATTTATTCGTTTGAGTCCTTATTTGATTTTTTGGTATTAGATTTGCAAATTTTGTATATGATGTAGTGTATCACACCCTTACGCTTACAAAAGAAAAAACAGCAAAAATTATAGCTGAATGAGCCAGAATAATTATTCTTTTTTTTACATTGATGGTATTTTTAGAATACACAAAAATTGTAAGTATGTTTATTATTAATACAGTATTAATAGGATTCATATCTATGATAGCTCTTGCTTGAGGAATTGCCTTTTGACTCTGATGAAGAGAAATAGCAAAAGAAATTTTAGAAACATTTAAAAAAGATTAAAACTCTTTCAAATATAAAAGGTAAAAGAAATATAAAAATGCTTTTACCTTTCTCTTTTTTATAATTTAGAAAAATAAAATGAAATACAAAGTATTTTGATGTAAAGTAAATAAATATTATACCGATGCATGGCTCAGTAGTGAGTATTTAGAAAATAAATCCGGTATTTTTATTGCAAGTTGTGTAGTAACTGATAATGCAAAAAAGAAATGGATAAAATTTGTAAAGCAAGAAATACCCTCATTACAAGAAAATGATAAAATTTATATTAGTGGTTGTTGAGCATTTGAAGAGTGAAAAGAAAATAAAGATTTTTTCAATATATATTGAGATTTAGAAATATATAAAGATAAAATAGAGATTCTTCCTGAAAAACCAAAAGAAGATAAAAAAATGAGTAAGCTTGATACTAAAAAATTAAGTACCATAAAAACAAAACTCAATCTTACCACAAAAAAATTCCTTCTAATCCAATGATGATGTGATAGTTTTTGTACTTTTTGTCTTACAGTAATCAAAAGATGAAGACATTTTTATAGGAGTCAGGAAGATATTGTTGATGAAATTATTGAATTTGAAATGCAATGAGGAAAAGAAGTAGTACTCACATGAGTAAATCTTGGTGCTTGGGGACAAGAAAATACGAATCAATATTCTCACTCAAAACTTGGAGATTTACTTGAATATATTTTAGAAAAAACTGAAATTCCAAGAATTAGAATTAGTTCTCTCGGACCTGAATTTGTTGATGAAAAAGTATTAAAAATTTTTGAAAATAAAAGAATTTATCCTCATTTTCATTATTCTATTCAATCAGGAAATTCTTCAATCTTAAAAGCTATGAAAAGGCATTATGATGGGAATTATATGAGAGATTTACTCCAAAAAACTCTCAATATAAAAAGAGAAGATTGAATACAAGTAAGTATTTGAGCTGATTTAATTGTATGATTTCCTGGAGAATCAGAAGAAAATTTTTTAGATACTCTTGTTCTGGTGAAAAATTATAATATCACAAAAGTTCATGCTTTTCCTTTTTCAAATCATACTCTTGGAGAACATGTTCCTGCTAGTTTTTTTCCAAATCAAATTGATGAAAAAATAAAAAAACAAAGACTCGATATATTAATACAAGCAGGTGAAGAAGTAAGAAATTCATTTATTAACTCTCAAAAATGACAATCATTTGAGGTACTTATTGAAAATATAAAAGATGGGATTTTTAAATGATGGACTCAGAATTATATAGAATGTACCAATGAAAATTTTGAAATTATCTCTTGAGAAATGAAAAAAAATGAGATTATCAGCTGAAAACTAAAATAAAAAAGTGAAAATTAATTTTCACTTTTTTATTTTAAATTGATAAACTCTGTATTTTCAATTCACATTTCTCATTTTAACTTAAAATTTTCAATTTCTTCTTTATGTTGTCAAAGAGCGTGTAAAAACATCTCTTTTCCTTCTCAAAATGGTATCACTACCCTTGCTTCTATATTTTCAACTATTTTTGAAGCATTTTTTGTACCTACTACAAGTAAAATATCTACATCTCAAAAGAATGACATAATTTCTTCTTTCATTTCGAAATCATCGTAAAATAAAACTACAAGAACTTTCCCCTCTACTAAAAAACTATAGAATAATTTTTCGTTAAATTCACATACTTCAAGAAGTACTCACGATTTTTCATATTCTCAAGGAAAATCTATTTTATAATCCCCTATAGATACTTCAAATGTTTCTTTGTTACAATTTAAAGTAACATTATCAGAATTTTTAACTTGAATAGAACTTCCAGTATTAAATATCTCTATCATAAATTATATTATATAAAATAAACTTTATTCTTACTTATTATAGAAGGGAGATCAAACTTTACTTCTAAATTTTTAATTTCATCAATACCAAACCACTTATATCCTATAAACCTTTCTTCTTTTTGAGGAATCGGTTCTTGAGTTCACTTATATTTGATTAAAAACAGGTATACATCTTTATCCACTAATGGATTATCTTCACGATATCAAGCAGTAAAAGTATAGTTAAGTTTTGTTATAAATTTTACTATTTCAAGGTCTTTCACCTCTAATCATGTTTCTTCAGATGTTTCTCTAATAGCTGTTTGACTTGCTGTTTCTCAATCCTCCATATGTCATTTAGGAATTACATATTCAGATTGTCACTTTGAATTCAGCCATTCAAGCAAAAGGACCTCTACCCCTTTTTGACTTTTACGATATACAATTCATCAAGAGCTTTTTTCATAAATTTTTGCCATAAATAATATACATTTTCAAATAATTTTAATCATAATAATGAAAAAATCAAAACTTGCAAACTGACTTTTAAAAAAATGATAAAAAGACATTATACATGATTGTCAATATAAATATAAAAAAATATATCTCTACAATTTGCGTAAAAAAATAATTTATGCTAAAATATTCTTACAAATATAAAAACAAAATATTATTAAAGCAAAAAGTATGACAAACCAAAATACAAATAATGACATTCTCTGATTATTTGAGGAAACAAATCAAAATGATATTTTAGAAAACATTCACTTTGAAACTCAACAAGATCAAGTCGATGATGTTTTTTGATCATTATATTTTGATAATAATCAAATAAATACAACTCCTGCTATTGCTAAAGAGGAAAATCAAAATACAACTAATGATATATTTGGTAGTTTTACTTTTGAAGATACTTCTTTGCCAAAAAATAGCAATGATGTTCTAGGAACTTTAGACTTTCAAGATGCATCTTTTATGAAAGATGAAACAAAAAATCAAATCACTATAGAGAAAAAAATTTCTTCATGAAAAAAAGCTATTTATGGTATAATATTTTTTATAAAATATATCGGAACTTCAAGTTTAATATTTGCTATTTTAATTGCATCCACTAACTATAGTGCTTATATTGAAATAGCAAGAAGTTATCTTAACCCAGAAGCTTTAGAGCAAAATAAACAAGCTATGCTTGCTTCAGTACAAAATGCGACTATCGTAAAAACTCCAATTCAAAGTGAAGAAGAAATACAAACAGAAAATATAAATATAGACTCTGAATCTCAAAATACTACAGAAAAAATAGAAATGGTAAAAAATAAAACCTACCATTCTATGGATAAACTTATCAATTCTACTCACAATAATATTGATATGAATATTGAAATTGTTCCATATGAAAATAGAATTGTAATTCCTAAAATTTGAAAAAATATTCCTTTGGTTGATGTACAAAATAAAACCGTTGAAAATGTAAAAGCATTAGAAGATATTTTTATGAAAGAATTAGTAAATGGAATAGTAAGATACCCAGGAAGTGCGAGACCTTGAGAAAATGGGAATAGTTTTATTTTTTGACATTCATCTAATTTCCCTTGGCTTGAATGAAAATATAACGATGTATTTGCTCTTATGGATAATTTGAGTTTTGGAGATGAAATTATTGCATACTATGGACAAAAAAAATATATCTATAAAGTAAAAGAAAAAAAAGTAATTAAGCCTGGTGATACTTCTGTATTAAAAAGAAATAATAACATATCTGAGATTACCCTTATGACTTGTTGGCCAGTAGGAACAACTTTAAATAGAATGGTAGTAGTATGAGAACTTGTAAAAGAATAATTTTTAATTTAAAAATATGTCAAATATAGAAATAGAATATAAATATAGAACCTCTAAAGAAATTATTGAGGCTATCTCTCCCTTATCAAATTTTTCTATTATTGAAATCATTATTATTGTTGTATTTATATGCTTTATAATATGAATTATACTCTATATTGCACCTTGGTTACAAAAAAATTCCCTTGAACGTAAAAAAGATGCTGAGAAGAAAAAAAAGAAACTCTCTCTACAACAAATTTTAGTTACGAAAGAAATAGAACAAGAAATAGAAAATGAAATAAAACAAGAACAAGAGGAAAAATTAAAAGCAAAGTTACAATAAAACTTTGCTTTTAATTTTTTTATTTTTTTATTTTTTTATTAATGAGAAATTCATAAAACATCATAATATACATCAAAAAACAAAATAAAAAGTATAAGATAAAATTTATATTAAATCATAAATACAAAATCTCCCAAAAAATAATAAAAAAAATAAATGTATTTAGAAAGAAAAGAGAAAGCCAAAATCTTTTATATTTTAATATATCTGGTAATATTGTTTTTACTATAAATTTTAAAAAAAATACTATAAAGAGCATAAAAAAACTACTTCAAAAAAGTACTAATTCTAAAAATAAATTTTTCTGATATTTTGATATATCAAGAAAATTAATAGTAAAAATAATAGCCGTAATTAAAAAAAGACTCAACGCATAAAAAATATAATACACTTTTAATCTCAAAGGAAACACTCTCGTAATATCAGAAACATTAGGAATTCTTTTGAGTTCCTTAAGAAGTTCATTTAAACTTGTATTAGAATCAATAACAAAACTGATAAAAGCACTATTTTTATTTTCTCTATAAACAATTTTATTGACTTCGATATCCAAATCATATAGTGTTGATGTAATGTTATTCAAACTAAGAAAATCTTTGGTTTTAAATTTTATTTTTAAAGTTACCTCTTTATTGTACTCATCTTTATTATTGAGTATTGAAATTTTATTAATTACCTTTTCTACCTCAATACTTCAAAGTGCAAGAAAAAGATACATTTGTTTTTCATCACCAAGTCATAAACTTTTAATAACATTTTTTTTAATTTTTCTTGGATGAGAAGAAAAATGTCTAAATCCCAAATTTTCCAATTGTGTATTTAAAAGATATTTTCATAATTCTTCTGATTTTACTTGAGAGTATTTTTTAAATACCTCTTTCATTTGTTCTCTGGCAATTTTAGTTTTTAAACGAAAAAAATTTTCTATTTTATAGTCAATATAAATAGTATTAGACTTCTTTGCTTTGATAAAATCTCCATTTTTAAGAGAATAGAATGGGTCTTCTATTAAAACTCAATTCACATATGCTCAAGAAAAAAATTTTCAGTACTCTAAAGAATATGAAAAAGCATAATCAATTAATACTGATCACTTGGGCAATAAGATATAATTTCCATTGCTATCAAAACATTTAATTTCGCTAATAATAATTTCTTGAGATAGTTTTTCAAAAAATGATTTTGAATCAATTGTCTTTTTTTGTATATCTAAAACCCCCTTCATCCAATCAGGAAGTTCTTTATATTCAACTCAAAATCATTTATAAATAAAATGTGCTGCCAGTCATGATTTATTTAATTTTGACATTCATTCTGTTTGAATTTGGAACTCTAAAAATTCTCAATTTTCATCATATACGGTTGTATGAATAGATTGATATCCATTTTTTTTAGGGGTTGATATATAATCCTTAAATTTATCATTTTTAACATTATATAATTTATGAATAATTCCTAATACTGTATAGGCGTCTTGTATCGTTTTTGTAATAACTCTCAACGCAAGAACATCATAAATTTCTTTATAATCAATATTTTTATTTTTTATTTTATTATAAATAGAATACAAACTCTTTACTCTTCATTCTATATTAATAACTGGAATTTTCATTTGAGAACATCCCTTTTGAATTTTATTATGAGCTTCAATAATTTTTTGTTTATGGTATTCATATTTTTTTCAAAAAACTTTGTGTAATTTTTTATATTCATCTTCTTCAGTATATTTAAAACATAGGTCATGCATATGACTCAAAAATTCTCAAATAGAGAGAAAATTGACTATAGGAAGATATATTTCTTGAGTTTCACGAGCAATTCTATATCTTTTATTTTTTGCTAGATATTCTAAAGTTTCTAAATTATGGTATCTATCAGCTATTTTTACCAAAAAAATTCTAATATCATCTCAAACTGAAACGAGTGATTGTTTCAAATTTTCGATATCTTTTTTATTCATATCTAACGTGTAATACAAATTTCATAATTGTGTAACTCATTGTACTATAGATGCTATTTCTTTTGAAAATTGTTTTTCTATTTGAATAAGAGTAATTTTTTTATTGTCTAAAACATCATGTAGAAGAGCTGAAATTATTGAAGTTTCATCAGCTTCTATTTGTGTAAGATGGATAGCAATATGTAGAGGATGAATAATATAGAGCTCTTTTGATTTCCTATACATTCATTTATGAGCTTCATAGGCAAATAAAAATGCTTTTTGCAAAAGTTCTTTATTGTAATATGGATTATATTTTGTTATTTCAGCACAAAGCCTATCAAAAAGTTCTTGTACATACTTTTCCATAAAAAAATGTTAGGATTATTTTTTCAAGTAATTCTAACATAGTTTTAAAAAATAGCAATTAAAAAAAATTATTTTGCATCATTTTTTAGAGGCTTTGATTGTAAAATTTGATCTACAGATAGAAGTGTAGATTGTATTTGAAATAAAGTTGTATCATGGTAAAGTCACTCTTGTTGAAGTCTATGCCTTTCCCTCATTCCTTCACTACTTTCTCATTCTCAAGTTGGGATATAATGTAGATTTTCCATAGAAAAAAGTTAAATTATAAGCTTGAAGTATAATACCATATATATCAGCTAATTACAATTATTTTTTGCTATAAATCTCATTTTTCTATCATTGCTAAAGAAATCTTTATATCAAAATATGAAATATCTCCCGATAACATTTCTTTTATAGACTTTAATCATTCTACATGAAAATTTTCTTTCTTTACTAACTCCCTAATCATCTTTAATTTTTCTAATGAAGAATATTTTAAAATTTCAGATAAAGTTAATTTATTAAAATTATAAAGTTTTACTATATGATCTTGAATAGTTTGTAAAGTCATATCTCTATTTATAGCTATTTCTTCTAAAGATAATTTTTCCTCTAACAATTTTAAAGTTTGTGTGTAGGTATCAATTTTTTCTACTTTTATTTTTTGAATTTTTGTTTTGCCTTCTCAAATCTTTGAAGATTTTCAAAGAGTTTTTGTTTTAAAATAGAGGCTTGATTGAAGTAATTTTTCTTCACTATATAAAATAGTATTATCATAAATTGCTTGTATTCAAACTGATGAAATTCATATCTTTGGATATTGTCCTTGAGTTTTATATAAAAATCAGTACTCCAAAAGTACATCAAAAATTGCTACTACAAAGTCTTTTTCATATACTCATAAAATATTATAATCTTTATCCTCTGAGAGATTCCAATCACGAATTTTTGTATCATTACTTCCAACTAAAATTCAAGCCAAAATTTGTGCTCAAAATTTTTCTTGAAATCTTTTTATAAATTCTAAAACCAGTAAAAAAACAGTTTGTGGAATAATCTCCTTTTGTTCTTGTCATTCATATTTTTTCTTCTCAATACAATAATCACATACCCCACAATTTTCACTCATATTTTTTAAATCCTCCTCATCTCCAAAGTATTCCAAAATAAATCTTTTTCTACATCATGGACGAAATAATAATTTTTTTACTTGTTCTAATTTAAAATATGATTCTTGTTTTAAAAGTTCTTGATGCCCCCATAAAATAGGTAAATTTTCAACTAGCATTTTAGGCAAAATAAGTGTAATTCATTTTCCTCTAAAATCAGATTCTCACTCCTTAGGGTCAAATCATCTTTTTACTACTCCATATTTTTCAAATATTTTAATAATACTTCCAACCTTCATATCAGATTTCAAATCAGACTCTATAGCAATAGAATTATATGTTTTTAAAATTTGTACTCATTCTCATTCTCAGTCTTTAAAATTCTTGTACAAATAATGATATAATTTTAAAATATCTTCCTTTGGAGGATAAGTATTTTCAATAAAAAATTCCTGAATAATAGTATCTTGATAACTTGCGATAATCACTCAATAACTATTTTTTCCATCTCTTCCAGCTCTTCCGACTTCTTGATAATAATTTTCTATACTTCAAGGGAGATTATAATGAATGACATAACGAATATCTTTTTTATCGATTCACATACCAAAAGCATTGGTAGCAACGATGACATCATAGGTTCAATCCATAAAATTATTTTGTTCTTTCCCTCTTAAATCTCACGACATTTCTCAAGTATAAATTCATACTCTAACAGCATTTTGCAGCAAATATTGATATACTTTTGAAACTGCTTTTACACTTGAACAATAGACAATTCAAAATGGAGGAGTTTTTTTTATCACTTCTAAAACTTTTTCTAATTTTTCCTGTTCTTTTGATATTTCTCTCACAATAAACGCAAGATTTTTCCTATCAAATCCTTTTGTGAAAATTTTATATTCCTTAAGTCAAAGTCTTTCTACGATATCTGCCCTTACTTTTTTTGTTGCTGTTGCTGTAAGAGCTACTATTGGGAATAATTTTTCTTTTCTGAGATTTTGTATAAACCATTTAATTTTTAAATAACTTGGACGAAAATCATGTCCCCATTGACTGATACAATGCGCTTCATCTATAGCAATAAGTGAAATTTTAATATTTTTAATAATAGATAAAAAATACTCATCATTGAGTCTTTCTGGCGCAATGTAGAGAAATTTTATATTTCCAACTATATCTGGATTATCAAGAGAAATTTCATCAAGAAGCATTTGCCTTTCAAAATTAGAAATAGTAGAATTAATCACCTCTGCCCTCATACCTAAAGCATTTAATTTATCTACTTGGTCTTTCATAAGTGAGATAAGAGGTGAAATAATAACGACTAACCCTGGTAAAATAACCCCTGGAAATTGATAGGTAAGTGATTTTCATCATCCTGTTGGCATAAAAACAAGAGTGTCATTTTGTTGAATCACACTCTTTATAATATCTTCTTGCCCTTCACGAAAGGCATCTAAATGAAATTTATTTTTTAAAATATGTTCAAATTTTTCTGTTCTCTCATCTCTCATGTTTAGGAATGGTTCTTTTATATGTATATATTATTTCTTCTTTTAAAAAGGTATAATACGAGTGTATTATTTTTCTATGATTTGTCAAAAAAATTATTCTTTTTTTCAAGCCAAAAATCCTCCTGTCTACAGATTTTTTTCTTGTCATCATCATGAATTAAAATATATTTAAGAGATTCTTCCATAAAAATGGTATTTTGGCTTCCCTTAAATAAAATAATGTATTTTTTATCATCTTTTTGTAACTTTTCTTGCAAAAATTCTCATAAAATTTTTGAATTTTTAAAATATTTTGCTTGAGAAACAACAGGTAAAAAATATTGTTTCATACTTTCTCAAACTATAAAAATATGTTGTGCTTTTTCTTTTACATACATTGCTAAATTTTCATGCTCAGTCTTTGTATATTCTCACAATTCTCTCATTTCTCAAAGACACAATATGATTTCATAATCAGAAAATATTTCTTGAGATAAAAGGAAAAAATTTTCTAATACTTTTTTCATACTTTCAGGTGCCGCATTGTATGAACTATCAACTAAAATAGATTTTTTTATTCCTTCAAAATAAGAAAACCTTGAATATTGTAAGGTAAAACCTAAATATAAATCATCTCCTATAAGAGAAAAAATAGATTGATTATAATATTTAATATGTAAAGTATCAGCAATATAAAGTCAAATACTTATATATCAAATATTTTCTTGTCCTATTAAATTTGAAGTAATTTTTAAATTATGTTTATGTGGTGATGTAAAGTCAAAAGAAGAAACAACAATTCCATCTTTTTTCTCTAAAGTATAATTTAATCATTGTATGTCTACGTTTTCTATATCTTTTTCTCAAGAAGTAGTATAAAATACTTTCTGTGAAGCAATAGTTTTTTCATATATGCTTGAAAATTCATCATCCCTATTTAAAAAACTTAATTGTTGAGTTGATTGTAAAAGTTTATATTTTTGGTTGGCAATCACCTCTTTTGATTCAAATTGACTTGAATGAACTTTGTCAATTTTTGTAACAATTCAGATTTCTGGCTTCACAATAGAAAGTAAAAAATCCATTTCTCAGATATGATCTATTCAGTATTCTAAAAAAATAATATCATATTTTTTCCCTCAAAAAAATGAAATATAGCAAGTTTTTATCAATGTTTTTATCACTGATAAAAGTCTTGGTTCATAATCAGAAATTCATAAAATAGAAAGACTCAGTCCAAGTTCTCAATTAAAATTTTTACTTGAAGTAGAAATAGTTTTTTCTGGTAATTGTTGTTGTAATAGTTCTGTAATAATCATTCTACAACTCGTTTTTCAAATACTCCCCGTTACTCAAATCACAAAGGGGCTATGTCTTTTAATATAATATTTTGCTAATAATCAAAAAATTTGAAAATAAACTTGTAATAATCTTTGTTTCATAAATAGATATAAAAAAATATTTCCTAAAATATAAAAGAATTATCTTTTTTTGCAAAAGAAAAAACCTCACAAAAGTGAGGTTTTTATTTCCCCAAAAGATTCCATGCATCAATGGGGATATGCGATGATTTTGGGAACGCTCCCAAACAGTCTTGCCAAAATGACAGCCGTGGAGTCGCACCCTGTCAGCAGCATTTTTCGATCACCATCGTAAATGGGCTGACCTTCATTGTTCAGAAAATCTTGGCTTGGTTTGCGCAAACTCCTCTGACGCTGAAACTCTTTCATCACTTCAGCAAATGAACTTTTACACCGACTCAAAACGACTCCCTTGACAAAACGTGTCTTGTCGGTCATATGAGCAGCATTATATTGAACCAAATTGCACATGCCATATCTCCTTTTTTGTCAGTGATTGACATAACACTTTTTACATATTTTTATTATTTTGTCAATATTTTTTTAGAAAAATAAATGAAAATATGAGTATAATACCTTCATAATATTAAATAAAAATACTATGAAAAATTATTTTCTCGTGGATTTATGAATTGATAAAAATAAGAAATTTCCTTATTTATCAGAAACATTGCTCTCAAAAATTGAACAAAATGTAAAGAAGAATAAAAAAGTTATTCTTTATTTGAATAAGAGATGAGCCTATGATTTACTTTTATGTGAAGATTGCCATCATATAAAAAAATGCCCAAAATGTGATATCTCTCTCTCAATACATAAAAATCCTGAAAAACTTATTTGTCATCACTGTATGTACAGCGAAGATATTCCTCTTGAGTGCGAAAAGTGTCAGGGGACTCGTTTAAAAAATATTTGAGTAGGTACAGAACAAATTGAAGAACATATAAAAAAAATCTTCCCAAGTATCAATATTTTTAGAATGGATAGTGATAGTGTAAAGAATATTTCATGAAAAAAACAAGCTTTAGAAAATATTACCAATGCACAAATAGTTATCGGTACCAAGATGATTACTACCTGATTTGATTTTAGAAATATTGGACTTATTGGAATCATACTTTTAGAACAAGAACTTCAAATACCAAAATATGATACTGAAGAGCGTATTTATTCTAATCTAAGGCAACTTATTTGAAGATGATGAAGATTATGACAAGAAAGTGATATTATTATACAAACTCTTGCTCCAAAAAATGAAATGATTCAAAATATTATAGAATTAAATTACAAAGATTTTTTTAAAAAAACCTTAGAAGAAAGAAAACTTTTCTGATATCCTCCTTTCTTAGAAATAATCACACTAAGATATAAAAATAAAAATAAACAACTCTCTATAGAATATATTCAAAATTTAAAAGCAAGTTTAGATAATTTTAATACAGGAAAATTTGAAATAATAAAAATAGATACTCCTATAAAAAGAGACAATCAATTTTTTACAAAAATAATTATAAAATGAACCAATATAAGAAAATTTTTACAAAATATAAAGTGAGAAATTTTACAAAATAAAGATTTAGCTGTTATTTTTGAATAAAATATATGATTTAAAAATAATATTTTAAAAAACTCAGAAACATTTTTCTGAGTTTTTATTTTATAAAAAGATTATTTATATATTATTCTTAACTATGTTATCTCATTAGTTAAAATAATAATTCCTATATTGTTCAATATAATACTCTCTTTCTGTTGGAGTAAGTCCTCCTGGGATTGATACATTCATTCCATCTGGAAAATTTAATTGTGCATTTTCTGATTTAAGATCAGAAAATGGAATATACACACTTTCTGGTTCTATATAATTATTATATGTACTGCTTCATTGTGTATTTCCTGGCACATTTTGCGTATTTATAGTAGGATTAAAAGTACTTGATTGTGGTTCATTAGCACCAAAATTATTCTGATTTACTTCTGTAGTTTTTACACATGTAAATACTTGATAATTAGTTGTTCCATTATTTTCTTTTCTCATTCAAATTGATACTCTTTCAAATCAAGTTGGACATTCTATTCCTGTAAATGGATATTTAACAGCATCTAATTTAGTGTTACTTGCTGGAGTACTTCCATTGGTATGTACTCCATTAGTATCTGATGGTATGTAGATTAATCATAATTGTGTTCAACCTGCAACTGCTGATAAATCTTCTACTCAAGTTGTTTTTACACATGTAAATACTTGATAATTAGTTGTTCCATTATTTTCTTTTCTCATTCAAATTCATACTCTTTCAAATCAAGTTGGACATTCTATTCCTGTAAACGGGTATCTAACAGCATCTAATTTAGTATTACTTACTGGAGTATTTCCATTGATATGTACTCCATTAGCATCTGAAGCTATATAAATTAATCATAATTGTGTTCCTTTTGGAATAGTTGCTAAATCTGCTGTACCGCTTGTTTTTACACATGTAAATACTTGATAATTAGTAGCACCATTATTTTCTTTTCTCATTCAAATTCATACTCTTTCAAATCAAGTTGGACATTCTATTCCTGTAAATGGAGATCTAACAGCATCTAATTTAGTATTACGTACTGGGATATTTCCATTAATATGTGTTCCATTTGCATCTGAAGGTATGTAGACAAGTCCAGTTCTCACTCATTTTTGGATTTCTTGTACCTTTGCTCATGAAAGTGTATTTTCGATATCACTCACAGGTGAAGATTGTCAACAGTTTCCAAGAAGTGAACAAAAAAAGTCATCCATATCTTTATTTGCTACAAGTTCTGTTTTTATTTTAGATACTCAATTACGTAAATAGGCTATCATTTGAGATATAGTAGTATTTGCTTTATATCTTTCTCAAAGAGTTTGAAGTTGTTATTCCACTTGAACTAATAAAGTTTGATATTTTACATCATCATTTAAAGTTTGTCTTAGCGATGTTATTTTTGCTAAAAACGCATCAAGTTTATCTTGCCCAGGAAGGGTTTGTGTAGATGATGAAATATTTTGTGTAGATGTTTGAGTTGTAATATTACATGTGCTGGTTGCTGAACATATAAAATAGTAATATTTTCCTTCATATGAAAAACAATCACTTCTTTTATACGTTGAATATTCTTGATTATATTTTTCTTTTACTTGATTACAAGAATCATATGTAGTATGAATATCAGACAATGTATAACCTTGTTTTATATAATTATCTACTTCTAATTTTCAAATGGTTTGATTTGCATAAGCAAATACTCAAAATAAAGAAAGAAAGAAAACCACAATAAAAAAATGTATTCGTTTATTCATAATTAAAATAGTTTAAAAAATAAATAGTTTAAAAATTGAAATTAAGTTAATTTTTGTATTTCCATAGGCAAAATAAGATATATTATGACATAAACACTTGAATTGTATGACAATATAAATATTTTGTCAAATTTTTAATGTGAAGTTTTTAACACAAAAACATTTAAAAATTTTGCACATTCTAGTTATTTTCATATACTTATTGATGAATATTTTTTAACTTAATTTTATGAAATTTCAAATAGAAACACTTACACTAAAAACAGCTTTAGATACTGTAAATCACGCAACAGCAAGTATTTCTACTACTCCTATTTTAGAAAACATTTTGATAAAAGTTCATTTTTCAAATATTGTTTTCACAGCAAATAATTTAGAAATGGCAATAGAACATGTAGTTTCACAAAATATAAAAATAGAAAATGAGTGATCTTTTTGTATTCCCTCAAAGATTTTTACTAACTATATTTCTCTTTTAGAAGATGATATGGTTCAACTTGAACTATTAAATGATAACTCTTTAGAAATAAAAACAGAAACTTCAAAAATTAAAATAAAATGAAATCCTGCTAGTGATTTTCCTCTTATACCTACTATAAAAGAAATTTCTCACTTTAGCTTAAAATCAGAAATTATTAAAAAATCAATAGAAAAAACTCTTTTTTCTGCTGCTGAATGAAACATAAGACCTACTTTGGCTGGAATTTTTGTAAATATAAGTGAATGAATTACAAAATTTGCAACTACTGATAGTTTTAGAATGAGTGAGTTTAAAGTAGAAACTGGTGAAGCTATTGTTGGGAATTTTTCTCAAATTATACCTAGCAAAACAGCTTTTGAACTCAAAAGTCTCCTCTGAGAAAAAACTGATATTAAGATTTTAGTTTGAGAAAATCAAATTGGTTTTATTTTTTGAAATACTAAATTTTATTCAAGACTTCTCAATGGAAAATTTCCAGATTATGAATGATTTTTCCCTGCATCTTTCAATACAAGAGCTGTCATTAATAAATTCGACCTTATTTCAGGACTCAAAAAAATTAATCTCTTATCAAGAGAAACAAACTATTCTATTAAAATGAGCATTTCAAATGAAACTGGGATTTTAATAGAAACTTCTCAAACTCAAATTTGAGAGGCTAAAATTAATCTTGTTTGAGCTATAGAATGAGAAGAAGCTATTGTAGGACTTAATAGTGAATATCTCCTGGAAGCACTTGGGGCAATCGATACAAGTCACGTTTCGATTAGTTTTGAATCTCCACTCTCTCCTATACTCATAACAGGGATTTCAGAAGACAATAAAAAAGATGGATTTAGACATATCATAATGCCGTTAAAAATATAAAAAAACTTCCAAATTTGGAAGTTTTTTTATTCAGCAAATAAATCTTTAAATACTTTTAATGCCAATTCTTGATCGATAAAAAATGGTGAAGTTGCAATAGTGATGACTTTGGCTTTTTTTGCAATATCCAAAATCACTTTTTTCTTCAAGGCATATTCTATATAATCTAAGTTTGGTTCAAAAAAATCTAAATCCAAATTTAAAATAACAGGAAATTCTTCTTTTTTTTGAAAATCATATGCCAGTAAATCAGATTCGCTTCTGATTTGAATTACTTCATTAATTAAATTATTTTCTACCGCAGGAATAATATAATTTCCAACATTTACTCAAAAATTAGTGTACTCAAATATTTTCTCTAAATTTTCCGCATCCTCTTTTGAAATTATTTTTTCTGGAGTTCTGGTATCAGCATGTTCATCTACATGATATAAAATATTATTTTCTCCAATAATTCCTTCACTTTTTGCTAAATACCAAAAGTAAAGTGCATGATTATGGTTGTCAAAAAGATAAATATCTTTATTTTTCCAAGAAATTTTATAAAAATTTTTCAGTCACTTTGCTGAAATTAAATTATCATCAAAATCATAATCCTCAAAAACAACTTCATCTCAAAGTTCAATTTGGGACATATCAGATATTTCTATCAAATTTGGCACAAAAAGTTTTTTATTAGTTCTTTTTTCATATGAAAGCTCGTTATTTCAAAGACACTCTGTAAGATAAAATGGTTTTTTATACATAAATATTTATACAATTTAAATTTTTCTCTATAATATAAAAAATTTAAAAATAACAAAGTCAAAAATGAAAATACAAGAAATAATAGAAAAGCTCGATACACTTTTCCCCAATCCACAAACAGAACTCAAATTTGAGAATGATTTTCAACTCCTCGTTGCCATCATCATGTCTGCTCAAACTACAGATAAACAAGTAAATAAAATCAATGAAATATTTTTTACCAAATTTTCTACTCCACAAGAACTCTACGCATTATGAGAAGAAGAAATAAAAAAAAATATAAATAAAATCTGACTTTATAACTCGAAAGCAAAAAATATTTTTCTCACAGCAAAAATGCTCTGTGAAGAATATAATGAGAAAATTCCAGAAAATATTATAGAACTACAAAAACTCCCTGGAGTTGGAATTAAAACAGCAAAAGTTTGGCTTTCAGTCGTAAAAAATGAATCTTATTTAGCCGTTGATACTCATGTACATAGAGTTCTCAATCGTCTCTGAATTGTAAAAACAAAAACTCCTCTGGAAACTGATAAAGTGGCTGAAAAGAAATTAAAAAAAGAAGACTTAGCTCGTCTTCATCACACTCTTATATTATTTGGAAGATATTATTGTACTGCAAAAAAACCAAAGTGTAGTGATTGTATCATAACACATCTTTGCCCATACAAAGAAAAAAATCTCTAAAAAGAGATTTTTTATGCGGCTTCTGAATAAAAATCATCATTAGATGCATGATCTAAAATAGACCTAAATCTTCTATCATAACTAGCAAAAAGTGCTTCGACAGAAAGTCATGTTTTTTCTAATTCTCAAGAAACTACTGCTTCACTTCCAGGATTTTCTCAAATTATTTGGGTAATTCTTTTTTCAAATTGAGTAAATAATTCTGGGTCAAGTCACAATCATTTTAAATTTTCTAAATTTTGTTGTATTTGAGGATCAATTTGACCATCTAAACTTTCATTTAAAGTTTTACTTTCTCTATTTTTAGCCATTTGTTTTTGTTTTAGAAAAATAAATTATATTATTTGTTTTAGGTCGTATATACTCGAGGTCGTTGCATTTTTTATCCCATTATTTCTTGCCTGTTTTAAAGCTCTTTCAATATTTGAAACTGCTTTCCCAAGAAGAATTTCTTGTTGTTCTCTCATTTCAATTTTTATTTGTGCAATACCTGATAAAATCTTGTCAAAATTATTCAAGATATTTTGTTTTTTCTTATCATCTACTACTTGGAAAATTTGCCTAATTTCATATCTATCTTTCTCTGTAAGCAAATCATTTTCTAAGAGTTTTTCTAAAAATACATTCATGAGAAAATATTAAAAAATACATCTCAAGTATTATAACAGATTTTTAAAAAAAATACAAATTTTTCTTTAATTTCCAAGGACACTCAGTATTTCTTCTATAGAAGTATCTCCCATCACTACTTTGAGAAATGCATCTTCTTTAATAGTTACCATTCAGTCTCAGATAGCCTGAATTTCTAGTTGCGTGCGCGAGGCATTTTTTAAAAGAAGATTTTCTATT